>NZ_JBEXCW010000010.1:0-159491 GCF_040605435.1 Streptomyces sp. NPDC005574 | reverse complement strand
ACGGCCGCGAACCAGTCAGCGAGGTCCTGCGTGGGCGTGCTCACTTCGCACCGCCCGTCGCGGGCTCGTCCTCGCGGAGGGCCTGCTGCACTGGCCGAAGCCGACGCCCGCGCTCACGACCCTGCCGAAGCCCACGCCCACGCCCTGACCGGCCGCCGCCACCCTCACCGCCGCCACCGAGACCGTCGCCGTCGTACACCCGCACCGCCCGCGACGGCTGACGGGACCGGAACACCCGGCCCCTCACGCCCCGCTGTTCTCCCCGGCCAGGTCCGGCAACAGGCCGCAGACCGCCTCGCGTTGGGCGGGGCCGACGGACTGGGCCAGGGCGCGGGTGACCGTCTCGGCGAGGGCACCGGAGGCGTCGGTGAGCAGCCGGCGTGCCTTGTCGGTGAGGGCCACCTCGACGCCCCGCTTGTCGCCGCACACCGACCTGCGGGTGACGAGCCCGGCGTGCTGGAGGCAGGCGATCTGGTAGGTGAGCCGGGTCTTGGGGCGGCCCAGGAGTTCGGCGACCCGGGTCATGCGCAGGCCCGCTCCGGGCTGCTCGGCCAGAAGGCACAGGATCAGGAACTCGTCGTGGGAGACGTCGAGCCGTTCCTTGACCACGGAACGCAGCTGCTGTTCCACCGCCCCCGTGGCACCCACCAGCAGCATCCACGCCCGCAGTTCCGGCGGCAGGAGTCCGCCGCCCTGCGCGGAAGGACATTCGGGCAGGTCGGTGGCGTGCTCGTCGGGATCAGCCATGGTTCGAGTGTACCTGTTGTTCAATTTTGGATGAGGGGGTTGTCCAGATTTGGATGACGCACTAGCGTGAGGTCATCCAAATTTGTACGAAGAACGAGAGCAGGAGAAAGATCATGACCGTCGCTGTGGAAACCGGCCTGTGGCAGCTCGACCCGAGCGCGTCCACGGTCGCCCTGAGGCACCGGACGATGTGGGGTCTCGTCACCGTGAAGGGCGCGTTCGCCGCGATCGCCGGCCAGGGCGAGGTCCGCCCCGACGGGTCCGCCGTGGGCACCGTGACCCTGGATGTCGCCTCCCTGGACACCGGCAACGCCAAGCGCGACAAGCACCTGCGCTCCGCCGACTTCTTCGATGCCGACCACCACCCCGAGATCACCTTCGCGGTCGGCAGTGCCGAACTCCGGGACGGGGACGCCGTGCACGTCGTCGGTCAGCTGACCGTGCGTGGCGTCGGCAGGCCACTCTCCTTCACCGGCCGACTGGGCGCGGCCGACGCAAATGGCTTCACCCTGGAGGCCGAAGTGACGGTGGACCGGGAGCAGTTCGGTCTGAACTGGAACCAACTGGGCATGATCCGCGGGCTGACGACGGTCGCCACGACCCTCCGCTTCACCAAGACGGCCGCCTGAGCCGACCCGAAGCCCACGCCCCCGGGTGCCCTGACCCGCCCCCCACGCCCCCGGGTGCCCTGACCCGCCCCCCACGCCCCCGGGTGCCCTGACCCGCCCCCCGGGCCCCGGGTGCCCTGACCCGCCCCCCAACCCCGGGTCCCCGGACCCGGCCCCCGGACCAGTGCCCACCCGGCCCCCGGGCACCCGACACCCACGCCGACCTGCGCCGACGTACCCCGGCCTGGCCTCACCCGGTGCTGCGGTGCGAATCGTCGGGCCGGAACCGCACGTAGGCGCTCGACAGCGTCTGCGGTGCCGGGGTGAAGGCACGGAGCCGCACCCGGGCGCCGGCCCGGGGAACGTGGTATCTGCCGTCGGGCGGCCGGAGTTCGTACAGGGCCGTGCTGTGGGCGGGCAGCGCGGCAGGGCCCCGAAGCACCGACCAGTACGGGTCCATGCCCTGCCCGGCGGTGAGCGTGAAGTGGGGCGTCAGGGTGCTGCCGACGGTGTTGGTGACCCGCAGGGTCAGCCGGGAGACCGCGGTCGCCGAAACCCGTCGTACCGCGAGGACCCGCATGCGCAGAGGCGGTGTCCCCGACGCCGCCAGGGCCGCGCTCGCCAGCGCGGGCAGGAGCAGGAGCACTACGGCGGCGACCCGCGCCGGTCGGCCGTGCGGGCCGGACAGCCGGCGGAACCGCGGCTGCCACGCGCCGGCGAACTCCGCCGGGGGCGCGGTGATGCCGGCCGCCAGCCACAGGGGCGTCATCATCAGGTAGTACCCGTCCTGGGAACGGGTCGCCAGATAGAAGGCGCACCAGGGCAGCACGGTCGCCGCCGGCCCCAACCGCCGTACGAACAGCACGAAGACCGCGAGGAGACCGGCGGCCAGCAGCAGGCTCGCGTGTCCGTACCAGTCGAGCCGGTCGCTGCCGTTCGTGTAGTAGAGCGAGACGCCGATCAGGCCCTGTCCGTGCAGCGTCGCGCCCTGCGTGAGCGGCAGGGCGACGCCGCCGAGCCAGCGGCCGGGCTCACTGACGACGAAATAGGTGTTGATCAGCAGCCAGACGAGACCGGCGACACCGGCCAGCCGCCCGAGGACCCCCGCCGCGGCCCGTCCGCCCAGTTCGCCGCGGCGCACCGCGTAGACGCCGGCCAGCAGGAACGGCGCGAGGAACCACGGCAGTTGCTGCGCGGCGCACGCGGCGCCCAGGCAGGCGGCCCGCGCGACACCCGCCGGGCCGAGCCGCCCGCCCCGCCCGATCCGCGGCCAGCGCACCACCACCGGCACCAGCAGGGCCATCGCGAGGATCGCCGGGTAGCCGAGCCGGCCGTAGGTGGGCAGCATCGCGAAGCCCAGGCACACCATGGTCGCCGCCGGCCGCCACGGCACGGGCAGCAGGCGCCACAGCACGACCGTGCCGGCCAGGAGCGCGCCCGTGCTCACCGCCGTGGCCGGGGTGGCGCCGTGGCCCAGCCACAGCAGGGGCGCGGTCAGCAGCGGTGCGAGGGGCGGATAGCCGTAGGTGTAGTCGTAGCCGCCGCTGACCGTGGGTGTGACGGCGACCCCGTGCCCGAACAGCCAGGGCCAGGGATGCCCGTAGACGGCGTGCCCGGCGGCGAGTTCCCGGGCGGCCTGGGTGGTGAGGAGCGCCTCGTCGGAGCCCTTGTGGTAGAGCACCCAGGCGCACAGCGCGAGCGTCAGGGCGGTGATCAGCACGCACAGGTCGAGCCGCGCGAGCGACCGGGTCCGGCGCACCACGAGCGCGAGCACCCCGCAGACCAGGATCGAGGCATAGCAGACCGAGATGACCGCGGCCACGGGCAGCCGGTGTTCGGCGGCCCGGGCCCACACCGACCGTGTCCCGATGAAGAGACTGATGTCGGCGAGCAGGGTCAGGACGCGATGCCACTGGGCGGGGGGTTCCGGGTCGGCGGACACCGCCGACTGGGTGCGCCTGCCGGGTGTCACCGGCTGCGTTTTCGCCACGTGCACGACTCCGGACCGTAGGCGGGTGGGGTGAGCGGGCTGTCGGGGGAGGAGAAGAGTCCGGTGTGAGAGGGGTAAGAAGGGGGCTGTACCGGCTGGAACCGGGCGGGGTTCCCGTCGTTGTGACGGTGGCCGACCGTGTCGGTGTTGGGCTGAACGGGTGACTTGGCGTAAGAATTGCCCGGTGCAGGCAATGAACGCGAGTCAGGTCGGGGGAAACCGGTGAACAGCTACGACGTCACCGACGAGCAGTGGGAGGGACTCGCCCAGGTCGTTCCGTTGCGGGGCCGGGACGCCTGGCCGTCCGCGGTGGGCCACCGCGCGCTGCCGGACGCGGAGACCGAGACCCGGCGCCGTTTCGTCGTGCTGAGGATCAACGTGTTCGCGGATGCCCGCGAGGTCGCCGAGACGCTGATGGCGGGCATCCCCGTGCTGCTCGACCTGACCACCGCGGAGACCGAGGTCGCCAAGCGGGTCCTGGACTTCAGTACGGGCGTCGTCTTCGGCCTGGCGAGCGGGATGCACCGCGTCGACCGCAACGTGTTCCTGCTGACGCCCTCCGACACCGAGGTGACGGGGCTGATGGAGGGAGCGGGCGTGCCCGGCGTGTGAGACCGGTCCCCCGATCGTAGGAAGGTCTCCGGGGAGGAACGGTTCGTCCGGCGGCGGAGTCCTACCGTCCGGATATGACCGTGTCCTCCGCCTTCTCCTCCCCGTCCGCTCCCGCGGCGTCCGGATCCTCAGCGTCCAGCTTTGCCACCGACGGCCCCGCGGCGGCTGCCCCCGCCATGGACCGACTCGCGGTGGCTGCCCCCGCCATGGACCGACTCGCGGTGGCTGCCCCCGCCATGGACCGACTCCCGGTGGCTGCCCCCGCCACGGACGGCTCCCCGCTGGCTGGCCGCGCCGTTTCAACCGGCGCCGCGGCGGACGACGACGCCACGTCCGCTTCCCCCGGCCTTCCGCACCTCGCCGGCCCCCCACCCGGTCCCGCCGGTGCCTCGCCGCCTCCGGGGACGACCAGGCGGCCCGTGCTGCCGCGGCTCACCGAGCTGCGGCTGTCCGCCTTCGCCGCGCACCGGGGTGCCCGGTTCCCGCTCGGGCCGCTCACCCTCTTCGCCGGACCCAGCGGCTCCGGCAAGACGACCGCGCTCACGGCGTACGAGGCACTCGCCCGACTCGGGGGCGGCGCGGCCCTCGCCGAGGTGTTCCCCGATCCCGGCGCCTGCGTGCCCGAACGCGCCCGGCCCGACGTCCAGCGCCGCCGCGGCTTCCGCATCGGCTGCACGGCCGACGGCCCCGAGGGCTCGGTCCGGCTCGACGTCGCCGTCCAGGCCGAACCCGAACTGCGGGTGGTGGGGGAGCGGTTGACGGTCGACGGCCTGGTGCTCCTGGAGACCGCCCTGCGTGATCCGGGCCGCCGCAGCGTCCAGGCGGCCTGGTACACCGCCGGATCGTCACCGGTCACCCGCGCCCCGCTGCCGGACGACCGCCTCGGCACCCCGCTGCTCCCGCTGCGCGTGGCGGGGAAGACGGAGGGGCAACGGCGGGTACTGGCCGCGGCGGAACAGATGGTGGTCGCCCTGCGGTCCGTGTTCCCCTGCGATCCGCGGCCGGAACGCATGCGCGCTCCCGTGCCGTCGGGGTCCGGCCGGCTGCTCGGCGGCTGCGACAACCTTGCCGACGTCCTGTGGCGCACCCGCGCGGAGTGCGGCCGCCGGCACGCCGTGCTGGTCGCCGCGGTCCGCGCCGGCTGCGCGGGGCCGGTCACCGACGTGCGTGCGGAACCGCTCGGCGACGGGACGGTACGGGCGGTCCTCGACCGCGGCGACGGCGTGCGTACGGCGCTGGGGCGGCTCGGCGAGGGCGAGTTGAGGTACCTGGCGCTGTCGCTCGTCCTGCTCACCGGTCCTGGAGTGCTGGACGTCGACCCGGCGGGCGAGGTGCCGGCCGCGCTGCAGACGCTCACCGTCCTCGCCGACGGGCTCGACCGGGGGCTGGACCCGGGTCAGCGGGGTGAACTGCTGCGGCTCGCGGCCCGGATGTGCGAACGCGGGCACATCCGTCTCGCCGGTACGGTGAGCGACGCGTCGTGGGCCGCCGCGGCGGACGGGATCACGGTGGTAGACCTGGAACCGTGACCGAACCTCTCGATGTGGCGAAGCTCCAGCGCAGGCTGACCGAGTTCGCGGCGGCCCGGAACTGGCAGCCGTTCCACACCCCCAAGAACCTGGCCTCCGCGCTCAGCGTGGAGGCCTCCGAACTGGTCGAGATCTTCCAGTGGTTGACGCCCGAGGAGTCGGCCCGGGTGATGGACGACCCGGACACCGCGCACCGGGTCGCGGACGAGGTCGCCGACGTGCTCGCGTATCTGCTGCAACTGTGCGACGTGCTCGGGGTCGATCCGCTCGCGGCGCTGGACGCGAAGATCGACCGGAACGAGCGGCGGTTTCCGGCGCCGTAGGGAGCTATTCGTTCCGTTTTCACTCTCCGCAGTCGAACCGTGAGGCGAAACCGAATTGTTGTCCGTTAATTTCCGTCTTCCTCTGGCTTTTCGCTGTGCGGAAGCTCACTCTGGGTAGTGAACACGGGAGTTCGGGCGGACGTGCCGTGGGCGCGTCGCGACAGACGGGGGCAGCGCATGGATGCGGTGCGGCTCATCGTGACGAGCAGACGCGCGCTGGTGGGCACCAGTGACGCGCCGGAGGTCATGACCCAGGTGTGGCAGGCGCAGGCCCTCGCGCAAGCGATAGGCAGTCGCCTGGCGGTCTTCGGGCCGCCCGAACTGCGCGGTGAGGCACTGGGGTTGACCGAGCTGGCGGGCAGGGGCTGCGGTGTGCTGGACAGGCCGGACCTGGACACCGAGGACCTGCTCGCGGCCCAGCTGACCGACCTGGGCGACGCCCGCCAGGCCCTCATGTACCTCGGCGGGCTGCTGGGCGAGGTGGGTATCGCCCTCGTCGGTCTGGCCTGCGCCGTGGACGACGAGGGCACGTACTGGCAGTGCATGGAGGCCATCGACGCGGCCGACGAGTCCAGGGACCGGGTCCGCGAGATGCTGCGCAAACTGGCGGACGCGCAGCCCGTGTTACCGGAGCGGGAAGCCGGCTAGGCCCCCGCGCGCCCCATCCGCACCGGCGGCCTCCGCGGGCCTCGGGGCTCTCGGCGGCCTCCACCACCGGCGTACGCCCGGCCGCCCCGGCCCTCGTCTCCTCGGCCTGCCCCGCGGGGACCGGACGTGGGTGGGCGGCCCTGACTCTCAGCCGCCCCCGGCCCAGCCGGGCGCGACGCGCTGCGGCCGGAGGGTCCGGTGAGGCCCTCCGGGGCCGCGGCGTGCAGGATGGAAGCATGGATTTTCGAATCTTCACCGAGCCCCAGCAAGGGGCCACCTACGACACCCTGCTCGCCGTGGCGAAGGCGACCGAGGACCTCGGGTTCGACGCCTTCTTCCGCTCCGACCACTACCTCGCGATGGGGTCCGGTGACGGCCTGCCCGGTCCCACCGACGCCTGGATCACCCTCGCCGGCCTGGCCCGCGAGACCCGGCGTATCCGGCTCGGCACGCTGATGACCGCCGGCACCTTCCGGCTGCCCGGCGTGCTCGCCATCCAGGTCGCGCAGGTCGACCAGATGTCGGGCGGCCGGATCGAGTTCGGCCTGGGCGCCGGCTGGTTCGAGGACGAGCACAAGGCGTACGGCATCCCCTTCCCGAAGGAGAAGTTCGGCCGCCTGGAGGAGCAGCTGGCGATCGTGACCGGTCTGTGGGGGACGAAGGCCGGCGAGACGTTCGACTTCCACGGCACCCACTACGACCTCACCGGCTCGCCCGCGCTGCCCAAGCCCGCGCAGGCGAGGATCCCGGTGCTCGTCGGCGGCCACGGCGCGACCCGCACCCCCCGGCTCGCGGCACGGTACGCCGACGAGTTCAACATGCCGTTCGGCTCGGTCGAGGACAGCGAGCGTCAGTTCGGCCGGGTCCGCGCCGCGGTCGAGCAGGCCGGCCGCGGGGCCGACGAGATGACGTACTCCAACGCGCTCGTCGTCTGCGTCGGCAAGGACGACCAGGAGGTCGCCCGCCGCGCCGCCGCGATCGGCCGCGAGGTCGACGAGCTCAAGGCCAACGGGCTGGCCGGCACGCCGTCCGAGGTCGTGGACAAGATCGGCCGGTACGCGGCGATCGGCTCCCGGCGGTTCTACCTCCAGATCCTCGACCTGCACGACCTGGACCACCTGGAGCTGATCTCCTCCCAGGTCCAGTCCCAGCTGTCGTAGCGGACGCCGGGCGGACGCGACGGCCCCGCCGGGCCCACCGGCTGGGTCCGGCGAGCCGGTCCTCGGCCCCACTGGCTGGGTCCGGCGAACCGGACCCGAGCCGGTCCTCGGCCCCGCCGGGCCCACTGGCTGGGTCCGGCGAGCCGGTCCTCGGCTCCCTCCGGTCCGGCCGCCCGGTCCGGTACGGGTCCAGCTCAGGTCCGGTGGGCCCACCGTCGGCCCCGCAGGGCCCGCTCGCCCCCGCCCCCACCCGAGCCGCACCACACCCCCACCTCGCGGTGAAAACCACTGGTCATGGCGCACGTCCGCCGGGAGACTCAGGACATGTTCCTGACGATCTCGACCACCGGCACCCCGGAGAGTCCCGCGACCGACCTGGGGTTTCTCCTGCACAAGCATCCCGACAAATCGCAGGCGTTCTCGACGTCGTACGGCACGGCTCACGTGTTGTACCCCGAGGCCCACGCCGAGCGCTGCACCGCGGGAATGCTGCTGGAGGTCGATCCGGTGGCGCTGGTCCGGCGGGGCAAGGGCAAGGGCCGCGGCGGCGCACCCGACGCGGCGCTCGCGCAGTACGTCAACGACCGCCCCTACGCGGCCTCTTCACTGCTCGCCGTGGCTTTGAGCGCTGTCTTCTCCAGCGCGATGCGCGGGGTGTGCGCCTCCCGGCCCGAGCGGGCCGCGCGGCCGCTGCCGCTGCGCATCGAGGTGCCCGTGCTGCCCGCCCGCGGCGGCCCGGCGCTCGTCCAGCGCCTCTTCGAACCGCTCGGCTGGGCGGTGGAGGCCGAACCGGTCGCGCTGGACACCGCGTTCCCGGAGTGGGGCGACTCGCGGTACGTGTCCCTCGTGCTGGAGTCCGGGACGCTGACCCTCGCCGAGGCCCTGCGCCACCTGTACGTACTGCTGCCCGTCCTCGACGACGCCAAGCACTACTGGGTCGCCCCCGACGAGGTCGACAAGCTGCTGCGGGCCGGTGAGGGCTGGCTGCCCGGCCACCCGGAGCAGAAGCTGATCACCAGCCGTTTCCTGTCCCGCCGCTGGTCGCTGACCCGGCAGGCCATGGAACGCCTGGAACTGGTGCGGCTGGCCGAGGCCGACGACAGCGCGGTCGAGGAGATCGACAACGCGGTCGCGCCGGAGACCGAGGCGGAGGAGAGGCCCACCCCGCTCGCCGTGCAGCGCCGGGAGGCGATCGTCGCCGCGCTCACCGCGTCGGGCGCCGCCCGTGTCCTCGATCTCGGATGCGGACAGGGCCAGTTGGTGCAGGCGCTGCTGAAGGACCCGCGGTTCACCGAGATCGTGGGTCTCGACGTGTCGATGCGCGCGCTCACCATCGCCTCCCGGCGGCTGAAGCTGGACCGCATGGGCGAGCGGCAGGCGTCCCGCGTCAAGCTCCTCCAGGGCTCCCTGGCGTACACCGACAAACGGCTGGGGGGTTACGACGCCGCTGTGCTCAGCGAGGTGATCGAGCACCTCGACCTGCCCCGGCTGCCCGCCCTGGAGTACGCCGTGTTCGGCGCGGCCCGCCCCCGGACGGTGCTGGTGACCACACCGAACGTCGAGTACAACGTCCGCTGGGAGAGCCTGCCGGCCGGGCACGTCCGGCACGGCGACCACCGTTTCGAGTGGACCCGCGAGGAGTTCCAGGGGTGGGCCCGACCGGTGGCCGAACGGCACGGCTACGGCGTGGAGTTCGTGCCCGTCGGCCCGGACGACCCGGAGGTGGGGCCGCCCACCCAGATGGCGGTTTTCTCTGTGAAGGAGGCGAAGGCGGCATGACCGAGACGCGGAACGGACGGGTCCTGCCCGTCACCGACCTCTCCCTCGTGGTGCTCGTCGGGGCCTCCGGGTCCGGCAAGTCCACGTTCGCCCACCGGCACTTCAAGCCCACCGAGATCATCTCCTCCGACTTCTGCCGGGGTCTCGTCTCGGACGACGAGAACGACCAGAGCGCGACGAAGGACGCCTTCGACGTCCTGCACTACATCGCCGGCAAGCGCCTGGCCGCCGGCCGCCGTACCGTCATCGACGCGACCAGCGTGCAGCAGGACTCCCGGCGGCAGTTGGTCGAGCTGGCCAGGGAGCACGACGTGCTGCCCATAGCCATCGTGCTCGACGTGCCCGAGGAGGTGTGCGCCGAACGCAACGCGGCCCGCGCCGACCGGGCCGGCATGCCGCGCCGGGTCATCCAGCGCCACATCCGCGAACTGCGCCGCTCCCTCCGGCACCTGGAGCGCGAGGGCTTCCGCAAGGTGCACGTGCTGCGCGGGGTGGCGGACGTGGACGACGCCACCGTCGTCACCGAGAAGCGCTTCAACGACCTGACCCACCTCACCGGTCCCTTCGACATCATCGGCGACATCCACGGCTGCTCCGCCGAACTGGAGTCGCTGCTGGCCGGGTTGGGCTACGTCGACGGCACCCACCCGGCCGGGCGCACCGCCGTGTTCGTCGGTGACCTCGTCGACCGCGGCCCGGACAGCCCCGGTGTGCTGCGCCGTGTGATGTCGATGGTCGGGTCGGGTGACGCGCTGTGCGTGCCCGGCAACCACGAGAACAAGTACGGGCGTCACCTGCGCGGCCGCAAGGTCCAGCCCACGCACGGCCTCGCCGAGACCATCGAGCAGATGGAGGGCGAGAGCGAGGAGTTCACCAAGCAGGTCGGGGAGTTCATCGACGGACTCGTCAGCCACTACGTCCTGGACGGCGGCCGCCTGGTCGTCTGCCACGCGGGTCTGCCGGAGAAGTACCACGGCCGTACCTCGGGCCGGGTCCGTTCGCACGCGCTGTACGGCGAGACGACCGGCGAGACCGACGAGTTCGGCCTGCCGGTGCGCTACCCGTGGGCGGAGGACTACCGGGGCCGGGCCGCCGTGGTCTACGGCCACACCCCCGTCCCCGAGGCCACCTGGCTCAACAACACCATCTGCCTGGACACGGGCGCCGTCTTCGGCGGCAAGCTCACCGCGCTGCGCTGGCCGGAGCGCGAGCTGGTCGACGTACCGGCGCAGCGCGTGTGGTACGAACCGGCGAGGCCGCTGCGGTCCGAGGCGCCCGGCGGCCATGACGGGCGTCCGCTGGACCTCGCCGACGTGCACGGCCGCAGGGTGGTGGAGACCCGGCACGCGGGCCGGGTGTCGGTCCGCGAGGAGAACGCGGCGGCGGCCCTGGAGGTCATGAGCCGCTTCGCGGTGGACCCGCGGCTGCTGCCGTACCTCCCGCCCACCATGGCGCCGACCGCCACCTCACGCGTCGAGGGCTACCTGGAGCACCCCGCCGAGGCCTTCGCGCAGTACCGGGAGGACGGGGTGGCGCGGGTGGTGTGCGAGGAGAAGCACATGGGGTCGCGGGCGGTGGCCCTGGTGTGCCGGGACGCGGACACGGCCCGCAGGCGGTTCGGAGCCGGGGGAGGGGTCACCGGGTCGCTGTACACCCGTACCGGCCGGCCGTTCTTCGACGACCACGCCGTGACGGAGGAGATCCTCGGCCGCCTGCGCACGGCGATCGGCGAAGCCGGTCTGTGGGAGGAACTCGCCACCGAATGGCTGTTGCTGGACGCCGAGTTGATGCCGTGGTCGCTGAAGGCGTCCGGTCTGCTGCGCAGTCAGTACGCCGCGGTGGGTGCCGCCTCCCGGGCGGTGTTCCCGGGTGCCCTGGCCGCGCTGGAGGGCGCGGCGGCACGCGGCGTCGACGTGTCGGACCTGCTGGCACGCCAGCGCGAACGGGCCGCTGCGGCGGCCGCGTTCACCGACGCCTACCGCCGGTACTGCTGGCCCACGGACGGCCTGGACGGCGTGCGCCTGGCACCGTTCCAGCTCCTCGCGGTCGAGGGCCGCAGCCTCGCCGCAGTGCCCCACGACGAACAACTCGCGCTGCTCGACCGGCTCGTCGAGCACGACGGCAGCGGCCTGCTGCACACCACCCGGCGCCTGTACGTCGACACCGCCGACCCAGAGTCGGTGCGGGCCGGCGTCGACTGGTGGCTGGAGATGACCGGCCGCGGCGGCGAGGGCATGGTCGTCAAGCCGCTCGGCGCGGTGGTGCGACGGGGGTCCCCCCGCTCGAGCGAAGCCGAGAGTGGGGGAGGGCAGAGCCGCCTGGTGCAGCCCGGCATCAAGTGCCGGGGCCGCGAGTACCTGCGGATCATCTACGGTCCCGAGTACACGCGCCCCGACAACCTGGCCCGGCTGCGGCAGCGGTTCCTCAACCACAAGCGGTCGCTCGCGATCCGTGAGTACGCGCTCGGCCTGGAGGCACTGGACCGCCTGGCCGAGGGTGAGCCGCTGTGGCGGGTGCACGAGGCGGTGTTCGGGGTGCTGGCCCTGGAATCCGAACCGGTGGACCCCCGACTGTGACGGGTGGTTCCTACGGGAGGCACGGCCGCGAGCGGTAGTTCGCGCGGGAGTCCCGTCACCGACGGGCCTCCCGCCCCCGCCCCCGCCCCCGCCTCACCCCACCAGCCGTAGCCGCTCCCCGCAGACCCCCACCCGGATGGTCTGGCCCCAGGTCAGCTCCAGGGCGTCCCGCTCCATGCCGTCCCCGAAGGCGATGAGCCGTTCGGACTCGACGGTGAGGTGGAGGGACGCCCGGGCCGGCAGATCGCCCGCGACCAGGGACGTGCCGGTGGCCGGGGACGGCCAGGCCTCGCGGACGAACCACAGGAGGCGGGCCTCGGCGGGGCGGGGCAGCGGCAGGGCGCTGGCCCGCTCCTGCCACACGGACCTGATCCAGCCCGTGGCCCCCGTGCCCGTCCCCACCAGCACCCCGGACGATGCCTGGGCCTCGACGACACCCCCGTCGCCCTCGAGGCCCAGGCGGTATCTGGCGGTCTGGTGACCGGGGGCGCCCAGGTAGATCTCGTTCAGCGCGACCAGCCGCTGCGTGTCGTCGGCGACGGCCTCGACCATGGTGAGTTCGTCGACCGGCGTGCCGGACGCGTGCGCCGCCGGCAGCAGACGCGCCGCGTCCGCCGGCCGGTGCCGCACCAGCACGCCCGGATTGCGGCCGGGCTCCGTGTCGATGCCCACCACCGGCTGCCCCGCGAGGTACTTGGCGGCGTTGGCCACCAGCCCGTCCTGGCCCACCACGACCACCACGTCCTCCGGCGCGAACAGGAACCGGTCGAGGTCGGCCCGTTCCACCCGGCTCTGCCGCCAGGTCAGCGGGACGGCCGAGGCGACCTCGGCCAGGGCCCGCCGGGTCCGCCGGTGCCGGTCGGCGATCTCCTCGATGTCCCGGCCGCGGCTGGACAGGAAGAAGGCGGCCTGTCCGTGGGTGCCGTGCCGGGCCACCAACTCCTCGTACTCGGTGGTGCGATGGACCAGGACGACCCGCGGGGCGAGACTCACGTCCGCTCTCCCGCGCCCAGCCGTGCGAGCAGTCCGGTCAGCACGTCGGGGGAGATGGTCACGCTGTCGATGTTCGGCAGATTCTCCGCCAGACGGGTCCCGGTGAGCGCGTGCAGCGTGGCCAGGCCGTCCACCCCGGCGTCCGCGTGCACCCGCAGCCAGGCCGCCTGGGCCTGGGCGCGTGCCTCGCCGAGTTCGCGCGCACCCTCGGCCTCCGCGCGGTGCAGACCGAGGGCGCGGGCCGCCTCGGCCTCCGCCAGCCGTACCGTGCGCGCCGCCTCCGCCTCGGCCCGGACCGCGTCGGCCGCCGCGTGCTCCTCCGCCTCGCGCCGGGCGTTGGTACCGCGCTGGTCGACCAACTGCTCCTCGCGGCGGGCGAGTTCGATCTGGCTGGCCAGTTCGTTCTCGGCGATCGTCCGCTCCCGCTCGACCGCCACGGCCCGCCGCTCGTACGTCGCCCGGTCGGCCTCCTGCTGGATCTGTTCGCGCGCCGGGGTGCGCAGCGCCCGCTCCACCTCCGGCTCGGGCCGCAGCGCCACGACCCGTACGGCCACCACCTCGATGCCGGTGGCCGGCAGCCGGGGTTCCGCCGCGAGACCCGCCGCGACGCGCTCGCGCACCGCCGCCACCCCGTCGACCAGGGCGGCCGCCAGCGGTGTCCGGGCGAGGACGTCCAGGGCGTGCTGCTGCGCCGTCTCGGTGAGCAGGGTGCCGAGTTGCTCCAGCGGCGCGCCCCGCCACACCCCGGTGTCGGGGTCGATGGAGAAGTCCAGCCGGGCGGCGGCCAACGCCGGGTCCGCGATGCGGTAGGTGACGGTCGCCTGCACCGCCACGTCCTGGAAGTCGGAGGTGCGGGCGTGGAAGGTCATCGCCAACTCGCGGTCGTCGACCGGCACTTCGGACAGGGCGGCGGTCAGCGCCCGGAACCAGAAACTGAGCCCCGGGCCGTCGTGGACGAGTGTGCCCGAGCGGTGGTGCCGGATGTGTGCCGTCGGAGCGCCGCGCAGGTGGCGCCGGCCCAGGCGCCGGGTGATGTCTGCCATGATCCTCTCCCCTTTTTCGTCATCGCGACGATAACGGAGGGGGCTGTTTCTCGTCAAGAGGACGAGAAGCGGGGGTGCGAAAAGAAGAGAGAAGCGAAACGCCAGAGCAGGGGGTGAATCCGGGCATCGGTGGTCAGGATGGAGGCATGGGATTCCACGTCGACTCCGAGACCGGGCGGCTGCGCCGCGTCATCCTGCACCGGCCGGACCTCGAGCTCAAGAGGCTCACCCCCAGCAACAAGGACGCCCTGCTCTTTGACGACGTGCTGTGGGTGCGCCGGGCGCGCGCCGAGCACGACGGGTTCGCCGACGTGCTGCGCGACCGCGGGGTCGCCGTCCACCTCTTCGGCGACCTGCTCGCCGAGGCCATGGAGGTCCCGGCGGCCCGTTCACTCGTCCTGGGTCACGTCTTCGACGAGAAGGAGTACGGCCCGCTCGCCACCGACCACCTCCGGGCCGCGTTCGAGACCCTGCCCGCGGCGGAGCTCGCCGAGGCGCTGATCGGCGGGATGACCAAGCGCGAGTTCCTCGACGCGCACCCCGAGCCGACCTCCGTGCGCTTCCACGTCATGGACCTCGACGACTTCCTGCTCGGCCCGCTCCCCAACCACCTCTTCACCCGTGACACCTCCGCCTGGATATACGACGGCGTCTCGATCAACGCGATGCGGTGGCCGGCCCGGCAGCGCGAGACCGTCCACTTCGAGGCGATCTACCGGCACCATCCCCTGTTCCGCGACGACTCCTTCAACGTGTGGTCGGAGGGGCAGGCGGTTTACCCCTCGACCATCGAGGGCGGGGACGTGCTCGTCATCGGCAGTGGCGCGGTCCTCATCGGCATGAGCGAGCGCACCACCCCCCAGGCCGTCGAGATGCTCGCGCACAAGCTCTTCGCCGCCGGGTCCGCGCGGACGATCGTGGCCCTCGACATGCCCAAGCGGCGCGCCTTCATGCACCTCGACACCGTGATGACCATGGTCGACGGCGACACCTTCACCCAGTACGCCGGGCTCGGCATGCTCCGCTCGTACACCATCGAACCGGGCGTCGGCGAGAAGGAGCTGAAGGTCACCGACCACCCGCCGGAGCACATGCACCGGGCGATCGCCGCCGCCCTCGGGCTGAACGAGATCCGGGTGCTGACCGCGACCCAGGACGTGCACGCGGCCGAGCGGGAGCAGTGGGACGACGGCTGCAACGTCCTGGCCGTCGAACCGGGCGTCGTCATCGCCTACGAGCGCAACGCCACCACCAACACGCACCTGCGCAAGCAGGGCATCGAGGTGATCGAGATCCCCGGCAGCGAACTCGGCCGGGGCCGCGGCGGACCGCGCTGCATGAGCTGTCCGGTGGAACGGGACGCCGTGTAGCCGTACGGCCCGTACGGCTGAGGGGGGTGGCGCCCACGCCGACATGGGGGTGTATAGAAATTCTGGAGGTCGTATAGACTTCCAAGCGTCCTCGTCCCTGTACCTCTGGAGCGCCCCCATGGCGACTGTCCCGACCGCCCTCGCCGGCCGCCACTTCCTCAAGGAGCTGGACTTCACCGCGGACGAGTTCCGCGGACTGGTCGCGCTGGCCGCCGAGCTGAAGGCCGCCAAGAAGGCCGGGACCGAGACGCAGTACCTGCGGGGCAGGAACATCGCGCTGATCTTCGAGAAGACTTCCACCCGCACGCGCTGCGCGTTCGAGGTCGCCGCCGCCGACCAGGGCGCCTCGACGACCTACCTCGATCCCTCCGGCTCGCAGATCGGGCACAAGGAGTCCGTCCGCGACACCGCGCGGGTCCTCGGCCGGATGTTCGACGCGATCGAGTACCGCGGGGACAGTCAGGCGGCGGTCGAGGAGCTCGCGGCCCACGCCGGTGTGCCCGTCTACAACGGCCTCACCGACGACTGGCACCCCACCCAGATGCTGGCCGACGTGCTCACGATGGCCGAGCACGCGGGCAAGGACATCGACCGGGACGGCGTCACCCTCGCCTACCTCGGTGACGCCCGCTTCAACATGGGCAACTCGTACCTGATCACCGGCGCGCTGCTCGGCATGGACGTGCGCGTCGTCGGCCCCGAGTCGTACTGGCCGGACGCCGGGATCGTCGCGAGGGCGCGCGCACTGGCCGAGGACAGCGGTGCCGTCATCACGCTCACCGAGTCGGTGGCGGACGGGGTGCACGGCGCCGACTTCGTCGCCACCGACGTCTGGGTCTCGATGGGGGAGCCCAAGACCGTCTGGGACGAGCGGATCAAGGCCCTCGGCCCCTACGCCGTGACCATGGACGTCCTGCGCGCCACCGGCAACCCGGACGTGAAGTTCCTGCACTGCCTGCCGGCCTTCCACGACCTCGGCACCAAGGTCGGCCGCGAGATACACGAGACCCACGGCCTGGACTCACTGGAAGTGACGGACGAGGTCTTCGAGTCGGCCCACTCGGTCGTCTTCGACGAGGCGGAGAACCGGCTGCACACCATCAAGGCGATCCTCGTCGCGACCCTCGCCCGCTGACCGGCGGGTTCACGCCGGGTGGCGCTGCGGCGGGACCACCGGAAGACGGAACCACACCGCCTTGCCGGTGCCGGTGGGGCGGTGTCCGCAGGACGAGCTGAGGGCGCGGATCAGCAACAGGCCCCGGCCGTGCTCCTGCCAGGGGTCGGGCTCTCCGCCCGCCGGACGCGTGAGGTTGCCGGGCGGCTGCGGGTCACCGTCGTGCACCTCGACCTGGCAACCGGACGGCAGCAGCTCCACCACGAGCTCTATCGGCGTGTCACCGTGGGTGTGCTCCACGGCGTTCGCGACCAGTTCCGCCGTGAGCAGTTCCGCGGTGTCGCAGTCGGAGCCGTGCTCCAGCTCGGCCAGCGCCGTCCGCACCAGAGCGCGCGCCACGGGCACGGCCGCGGCGGTGTGCGGCAGCGCGATGCGCCAGGAGGCGGAGGCGGAGGGGCGTTCGTGCAAGGCGGTTCCGTTCATGAGCAGGCTGTCCTGCTTTCCACCGTATGAATGGTACGGCGCTGTCCGGCGGGGACGTCGGAGGGGCGCCGCGGGGGCCGTCGGCCCCGTTGCAGGCGGCATACCCGGGTGAACGACCGGCCTCCCACGGATGCTCCCGCCGTTACGGGTCTATCGCCGAGCCGTGACGGATGTGACCGAGCGCGATCCCGTCGAGACACCACGCGCGGGCGCGGTCTCCGCCGCGGCGGGATGCGGTGTGTGTGGCGTCCGTCCATGTGCGCCGAGACCGCGTGGCCGCTGCTCACGCCGCTCGGGACCGCGTGGCCGCCGCTCGGGACTGTGTGGCTGCCGTCCATGTGCGCCGAGACCCTAGGTTGCCGCCGTCCATGTGCGCCGACAGGGTGTCTGCCCTCCGCCCATCGGCGCGGCCACGGTGTGTAACCGCCGCCCATGTGCGCCGACCCCCGTGCGGTCGCCGGCTACATGCGCCGACACCCTGTGGGGTCGCCGGACATGTGCACCGCATCCGTAGACTTATCGCGCACTCGTGACGACAGTCACGGATGAGTGATAGCTTCGACGTGGAGTCGAGTCCGGTGGTGGGCCTTCAGCCAGGCTCGACCGCGCACGGAACGCGACACGGCGACACAGCGCCCCACGACACAACGCAACGCAGCGCGGTAACAGCGCAACGCATCGCACCGCACCGACGGCTCGGTGCGGCAGTGCCCGCCACTCGCACGAGGAGGCCGCACGTCATGAGTCCCTTCGCCGGTTCCGCCGCCCGCACCCCGCGCTGGCGCCACCTGCGCCTCGATCTCGCCGACGGTGTCGCCACGGTCACCCTCGCCCGCCCCGACAAGCTCAACGCCCTCACCTTCGGCGCCTACGCCGACCTGCGCGACCTGCTCGCCGAGCTGTCCCGCGAGCGGGCCGTACGGGCCCTCGTGCTGGCCGGCGAGGGGCGCGGCTTCTGCTCCGGCGGCGACGTGGACGAGATCATCGGCGCCACCCTGTCCATGGACACCGCCCAGCTCCTCGACTTCAACCGGATGACCGGGCAGGTCGTACGGGCCGTACGGGAGTGTCCGTTCCCGGTGATCGCCGCGGTGCACGGGGTGGCGGCCGGCGCGGGCGCGGTCCTCGCCCTGGCCGCCGACTTCCGGGTGGCGGACCCCAGCGCGCGCTTCGCCTTCCTGTTCACCCGCGTCGGCCTGTCCGGAGGCGACATGGGCGCCGCCTACCTGCTGCCCCGGGTCGTCGGCCTGGGACACGCCACCCGGCTCCTGATGCTGGGCGAGCCGGTCCGGGCGCCCGAGGCCGAGCGGATCGGCCTGATCAGCGAACTCACCGAGGAGGGCCGCGCCGACGAACGCTCCCGGGAACTGGCCCGCCGCCTCGCCGAGGGCCCGGCCCTCGCACACGCCCAGACCAAGGCGCTGCTCACCGCGGAGCTGGACATGCCGCTCGCGGCCGCGGTCGAACTGGACGCCGCGACCCAGGCCCTGCTCATGAACGGTGAGGACTACGCCGAGTTCCACGCGGCGTTCACGGCGAAGCGGCCGCCGAAGTGGCGGGGGAGGTAGCCGTGCGGAGCGCCGGCGCGGCCGGTGACCGGGGCGGGCGGCCCCTGCGGGTGGCGGTCGTCGGCGGCGGCCCCGGCGGCCTGTACGCCGCCGCCCTCCTCAAACGCCTGGACCCGGCCCGCCGGATCACCGTCTGGGAGCGCAACGCACCCGACGACACCTTCGGGTTCGGTGTCGTGCTGTCCGACGAGACCCTCGGCGGCATCGAGCACGCCGACCCGGTGGTGTACGAGGCACTGCGCGCCGAGTTCGTGCGCTGGGACGACATCGACGTCGTGCACCGCGGTGTCCGACACACCTCCGGCGGTCACGGCTTCGCCGCCCTCGGCCGGCGACGGCTCCTGGAGATCCTGCATGAACGCTGCCGCTCCCTCGGTGTCGAGCTGCGCTTCCGCTCGGAGGCGCCCCGCCCGGCCTCACTCGCCGAGACGTACGACCTCGTCGTCGCCGCCGACGGTGTGCACAGCGCAACCCGTGAGGCGTACGCCCATGTGTTCCGGCCCCATGTGGCCACCCACCGCTGCCGCTACATCTGGCTGGCCGCGGACTTCGCCTTCGACGCCTTCCGGTTCGAGATCGCCGAGACCGAGTACGGCGTGATGCAGCTGCACGGCTACCCGTACGCCCGCCCGTCGACCGGCGCCCCTCCCACCTCCTCTTCCTCCTCCTCTTCCGTGGGGCTGTCCGAGCCGCCGCCTCGATCCGCCGCGTCGACCGTGATCATCGAGATGCGGGAGGAGGTGTGGCGCGCGGCCGGCTTCGCGGCCCCGGAGGAACCGGCATCCGGTGAGCGGGAGCCGGGGGTGTGGTCCGGCGCCCTGCGGGAGTCCGTCGAACGCTGCGCCAAGATCTTCGAGGACGCGCTCGGCGGCCGGCCCCTGCGCACCCACCGGTCGGCCTGGACCACCTTCCGCACGGTGGTCAACGAACGCTGGTCGCACGGCAACGTCGTGCTGCTCGGCGACGCCGCCCACACCGCCCACTTCTCCATCGGCTCCGGCACCAAGCTCGCCGTCGAGGACGCCCTCGCCCTGGCCGCCTGTCTTGAGGAGCAGCCGTCCCTGGAAGCGGCCGCGGCCGCCTACGAGGCCGAGCGGCGCCCGGTCGTCGCCTCCACGCAGCGTGCCGCCCGCGCCAGCCTGGAGTGGTTCGAGGACCTGGAGACGTATCTGGACCGGCCACCGCGCCAGTTCGCCTTCGACCTGCTCACCCGCAGCCGCCGCGTGACCCACGACAACCTGCGGCTGCGCGACCCGCACTTCACCGAGGCCGTGGAGCGGGAGTTCGGCTGCCCGCCCGGCACGCCCCCGATGTTCACGCCGCTGCGCCTGCGCGGACTGACGCTGCGCAACCGGGTCGTGGTCTCCCCGATGGACATGTACTCGGCCACGGACGGTGTGCCCGGCGACTTCCACCTCGTGCACCTGGGCGCCCGGGCCCTCGGCGGCGCCGGACTGGTGATGACCGAGATGGTGTGCGTGAGCGCGCACGGCCGGATCACCCCCGGCTGCACCGGCCTCTACACCGCTGAGCAGACAACGGCGTGGGAACGGATCACCGGCTTCGTGCACGAGCGGGCGCCGGGCACCGCGATCGGTGTGCAGCTCGGCCACAGCGGACGCAAGGGCTCCACCAGGCTGATGTGGGAGGGCATGGACGAGCCGCTCACCGAGGGCGCGTGGCCGCTCGTGGCCGCCTCCCCGATCCCGTACAAGCCGGGGAGCCCGACCCCGCGCGAGCTGACCCGCTCCCAACTCGCCGAAATACGAGAGCAGTTCACGGCGGCGGCGGAACGGGCGGCGCGGGCCGGCTTCGACCTGCTCGAACTGCACTGCGCCCACGGCTACTTGCTGTCCGGCTTCCTCTCCCCGCTGACCAACCGGCGCACCGACGCCTACGGCGGCCCGCTGTCCAACCGGCTCCGCTTCCCGCTGGAGGTCTTCGACGCCGTCCGCGAAGTCTGGCCGCGGGAGCGGCCGATGACGGTCCGCGTCTCCGCCACCGACTGGGCCGACGGAGGAACCAGCGCCGAGGACGCCGTCGGGATCGCCCGGGCGTTCGCCGCGCACGGCGCCGACGCGATCGACGTGTCCACCGGACAGGTCGTGGCCGGGGAACGCCCCGAGTTCGGGCGGTCGTACCAGGCGCCCTTCGCGGACCGCATCCGGCAGGCCACGGGCACACCGGTGATCACGGTCGGCGCGATCTCCTCCTGGGACGACGTCAACTCGCTGATCCTGGCCGGCCGCGCCGACCTGTGCGCGCTCGGCCGCCCCCACCTCTACGACCCGCAGTGGACGCTGCACGCGGCGGCCGAGCAGGGCTACGACGGGCCGGGCGTCGTCTGGCCGGTGCCGTACCGGGCGGGCAGCCGCCGCCCGCCGACCGGACGCACGGACGCGCCCAAACCCCGTCTCACGCTGGGCACTTGAAGTCGTACGCAGCCACGTCACGACGGTCGGGGCCGCTCGGTGACGCCCGCGCTCAGCACTCCATGAAGGCCGCTCCCGCGTCCCGCAGCCGCTCGTGCAGCCCCCGGAACACGGCGGCCGAGCGGGCGCCCGGCCAGTCCCGGGGCAGGAGGTGAGCGGGCAGGCCCGGGTCGGTGTAGGGGAGATGGCGCCAGGAGTCCAGGGCGAGGAGGTAGTCGCGGTAGGCGTCCTCGGGCGGGGTGTCCGGCCGCCGCTCCCAGTCGCTCAGCACCCGCGCGTGACGGTCGAGGAACGCCTCGTGCTCCTTGGCGATCGAGGCCAGGTCCCACCAGCGGGCGACCGCCTCCGCGGTCGCCGCGAACCCGAGGTGTTCACCGCGGAAGAGGTCGACGTACGGGTCGAGCCGCAACCGCTGAAGGGTGTGCCGGGTCTCCTCGTACAGCCGGGCCGGGGCGATCCACACGCCGGGCGCCGCCGTGCCGAAGCCGAGCCCCGCCAGACGCGAGCGCAGCACGTGCCGTTTCTGCCGCTCGGACTCCGGCACGGAGAACACCGCGAGCACCCAGCCCTCGTCCGCGGGCGCCGCCGTGGCGTAGACGCGCCGGTCACCGTCCTCCAGCAACTGGCGGGCGTCCGACGACAGTTCGTAGCCGGCCGCGCCCTGAGCCGTACGGGCCGGCGTGAGCAGCCCGCGCCGTTTCAGCCGGGACACCGACGAACGGACGGAGGGCGCGTCCACCCCGACCGCGGCCAGCAGTCGGATCAGCTCGGCGACGGGCACCGGGCCGGGCACGAAGCGGCCGTACGCGCCGTAGAGCGTGACGATGAGAGACCGTGGTGCATGCTGGTCGGACACATTGATCATCTTAGGTCGTCGGCATCACTGCTGGTCACACCGGTCCGCAACCTGAACCGCTGCAGCTTGCCGGTCGCCGTGCGCGGCAGCGCGTCCAGGAACACGATCTCGCGGGGACACTTGTAGGGCGCCAACTCCGCCTTCACGAAGGCCCGCAGCGCCTCGGCGTCCCGGCGCGCGCCCGCCCGCAGCACCGCGAAGGCCACGACCACGTGGCCGCGCGCCTCGTCGGGCCGGCCCACCACCGCCGCCTCGACCACGTCCGGGTGGCGCAGCAGCGCGTCCTCGACCTCCGGGCCCGCGATGTTGTACCCGGCCGAGATGATCATGTCGTCGGCACGGGCCACGTAGCGGAAGTAGCCGTCGCCCTCCCGGACGTAGGTGTCCCCGGTGATGTTCCAGCCGTCGCGGACGTAGACGCGCTGTCGGGGATCGGCGAGATACCGGCAGCCGACGGGCCCGCGCACGGCGAGCAGCCCGGGCCGGCCGTCGGGCACCGGCGCGCCGTCCGCGTCCTGCACCCGCGCCTCCCACCCGGGTACGGGAACGCCCGTCGTCCCGGGTCGGACGCGTTCGTCCGCGGCGGAGATGAAGATGTGCAGCAGCTCGGTGGCGCCGATGCCGTTGATGATGCGCAGCCCGGTCCGCTCGTGCCAGGCCCGCCAGGTGGCGGCGGGCAGGTTCTCGCCGGCGGACACACAGCGGCGCAGCGAGGAGGTGTCGTGGGCGTCCAGTCGGTCGAGCATCGCGCGGTACGCGGTCGGCGCGGTGAACAGCACGGACACCCGGTGCTCCGCGATCGCGGGCAACAGCCGGTCGGGGCCCGCCTGCTCGAGGAGCAGAGCGCTGGCGCCGGCCCGCAGCGGGAAGATCACCAGGCCGCCCAGGCCGAAGGTGAAGCCGAGCGGGGGGCTGCCGGTGAACACATCGTCCACATGGGGTGCGAGCACATGGGTGGAGAAGGTGTCGGCGGTCGCGAGCACATCCCGGTGAAAGTGCATGCAGCCCTTCGGGCGGCCGGTCGTGCCGGAGGTGAACGCGATCAGCGCCACGTCGTCGGACGCGGTGGCCACGGCGGGGAACGGCGTGTCGGGCGCCGGGCGGCGCAGCAGGTCGTCGGGGGCGTCACCGCCGTACGTCGTGATCCGCAGCCCCGGTATCTCGGCCTTCGCGAGGTCGTCGACGGCCCGGACGTCGCACAGGGCGTGCCGGACACGGGCGATCTCGCACATCGTGCTCAGCTCGTGCGGGCGCTGCCCGGCCAGCACGGTGACGGCGACCGCGCCCACCTTGAGCACCGCCAGCCAGCAGGCCGCCAGCCAGGGAGTGGTGGGCCCGCGCAGCAGCACCCGGTTGCCGGGCACGACGCCGAGGTCGCCGGCGAGCACGTGCGCCACACGGTCGACCTGGGCGCGGAGTGTGCCGTACGTCCATGTGGGGCCGGAGGGGGTGAGGAACGCGGGCCGGTCGTCGGGCGGGCCGTGCAGCAGTTCGGCGGCGCAGTTCAGCCGGTCCGGGTAACGCAGCTCCGGCAGGTCGAAGCGGAGTTCGGGCCACTGGTCCGGGGGCGGGAGGTGGTCGCGCGCGAAGGTGTCGACGTGGGCCGAGACGTTCATGGCGGTGCGCCCCCTTGCCTGGTGGCGTCATGGTGGGCTCGCGCAAGCAGCGTATCGCGTTGGTGACGGACGTCAACGGTACGCGATATCGTCGGGGGAGTGGCCGTACCGCCACCCGGAGAGAGGACCGGCGATGCCCGCATTCTCGCTCGAACCGGAACAGACCGACCGGCGTGACCGGCTGCGCACGCTGGCCGCCGACCGGCTCCGCCCGCTCGCCGACAAGGGCGAACCGGGGCACGTCAACCGCCCGCTCGTCGCCGAACTCGGCCGACTCGGCCTGCTGGAGGGGCTGTTCACCGCCGGCGCGGTCGACCTGTGCCTGCTGCGCGAGTCCCTCGCGTACACCTGCACCGAGGCCGAGACCGCCCTCGCCCTCCAGGGCCTCGGTGCCCATCCGGTGCACGCGCACGGCACTCCGGCGCAGCGCGCCCGCTGGCTGCCGCGCGTGACGGACGGCACCGCGGTGGCCGCGTTCGCGCTGAGTGAGCCGGGCGCGGGGTCGGACGCCGCGGCGCTGGCGCTGCGGGCGGAAGTGGACGCGCCGGAACCGGCCGCCCCCCTGGGCGCCGAGCCCGACGGCTCGGCCCGCTGGCGGCTGACCGGCGAGAAGTGCTGGATCTCCAACGCCCCCGAGGCCGACTTCTACACCGTCTTCGCCCGTACGACCCCCGGCGCGGGCGCGCGCGGCGTGACCGCCTTCCTCCTGCCCGCCGACCGCCCCGGCCTCAGCGGCCGGCCCCTCGACATGCTCTCCCCGCACCCCATCGGCGCCCTCGACCTCGACGCCGTACCGGTGACGGCCGACGACGTCCTCGGCGAGGTCGACCGGGGTTTCCGGGTCGCCATGGGCACCCTCGACCTGTTCCGCCCCAGCGTCGGCGCCTTCGCGGTCGGCATGGCGCAGGCGGCGCTGGACGCGACCCTCGCCCACACCGCCGGCCGGGACGCGTTCGGCGGCAAGCTGAAGGACCAGCAGGCCGTCGCCCACCAGGTCGCCGAGATGGCGCTGCGCACGGAGGCGGCCCGGCTCATGGTGTACGCGGCGGCGGCGGCGTACGACGAAGGGGCACCCGACGTCCCCCGGCGGGCCGCGATGGCGAAACTCCTGGCCACCGAGACCGCGCAGTACGTCGTGGACGCGGCCGTCCAACTGCACGGCGCCCGCGCCCTGCGGCGCGGCCACCTCCTGGAACACCTCTACCGGGAGGTACGCGCCCCCCGCATCTACGAAGGGGCCAGCGAAATCCAACGGAGCATCATCGCGCGGCAGTTGTACGCGGAACAGGAGGCGGGGGCGTGACCGCGGAGCGGGTGAACCCGCCGGAACTCGCGCCACCCACCGGCTTCTCGCACGCGGTCGTCGCCACCGGTTCCCGCGTGGTGTTCCTGGCCGGCCAGACCGCCCTGGACGCCCACGGCGAGGTGGCGGACACGACACTTCCCCTGCAGTTCGAGCGGGCGCTCGGCAATCTCCTCACGGCCCTGCGTGCGGCCGGCGGCACCCCCGCCGACCTCGCCCGCGTCACCGTCTACGCCACGGATGTCGCCGCCTACCGCGTCCACGCTCCGGAACTCGGCCGTATCTGGCGCCGGTTGGCGGGACGGGACTACCCGGCCATGGCGGTCGTGGGAGTCGTACGCCTGTGGGACGAGCGGGCGATGATCGAACTCGACGGCTTCGCCGTGCTGCCGTAGGACCGCTCGGTCGGATCAGGCGGATCAGGCGGCGATCGACAGCGGCCGTTCGGCGGGCGCCCGGTGCGGCGCGACGATCCGTCCGTCCGGCAGCAGCTCACCGGTGTCGTCGAAGACGATCGCCCCGTCGCACAGCAGGCTCCAGCCCTGCTCGGGGTGAGCGGCCACGACGTGCGGAGCGCTCGCGTCGGCTGCGGCTGCGGGGCACAAAGGCTGGTGGGCACACATGGCGCACCTCCACGTCGGTGGGAGAACCCGTATGGGTCTCCATGAAGAAACCATGCGCCCCGAGCGGACACACCGGAACAGTCCTCGGCCAAGCGTGACAACACGCGGACATGACCCGGACGGATCCACGACGGTCGGTGCGGACTCGCCACCGAAGGAGTGACGGTCACGCCTTCCGGGCCCCGGGACCGGTACCAGTGGAACCCCCTCTTTCCGTCCGACCGGGAGATACCCCCATGTCCATGGCCCTGCGCCCCGCCCTCGGCGCCACCGTCGCCGCGCTCCTCCTGCTCGCCACCGCCCCGTCCACGCTCGCGGCCGCGGCCCCGGGCGAGACGGTGACGGTCGCCCCGACCGGCGGCATCGCACCCGACGGCACCGTCACCCTGTCCGGCACCTACCGCTGCACCGCCGGCTCGGGCCCCGTGTTCGTCAGCTCCTCCGTCACCCAGAGCTCCCCGACCGTCCAGCACGGCATCGGCGGCACCCGCGCCCTGTGCGACGGCGCCGAGCACGCGTGGACGAACACGGGCAAGGTCTCCTCGGAGACGCTCAAGCCGGGCACGGCCCACGTGGAGGCCACCCTGGTGGAACTCCGCCCCCAGGGCGGCCTCCCCCTCCCCCTCTTCCACGCGGCCCAGCAGCAGGACATCACCCTGACCGACAGCTGACACCGGCCGCGGGGGCGCCCGGCAGGGAACGAACGCCCTGCGCGGGCGCCCCCTTCGGAGGGGTGCAGGATGGGGCCCCGAGCACCGTCCTCAGATGTCCCGGAAGATCTCGATCTGCGCCCCCACCGAGTTCAGGCGTTCGGCCAGGTCCTCGTAGCCCCGGTTGATGACGTACACGTTGCGCAGGACCGACGTGCCCTCGGCCGCCATCATGGCCAGCAGGACGACGACGGCGGGGCGCAGGGCGGGCGGGCACATCATCTCGGCGGCGCGCCAGCGGGTGGGGCCCTCGACCAGGACGCGGTGCGGGTCGAGGAGCTGGAGCCGGCCGCCGAGGCGGTTGAGGTCCGTGAGGTAGATCGCGCGGTTGTCGTAGACCCAGTCGTGGATGAGGGTCTTGCCCTGCGCGGCCGCCGCGATGGCGGCGAAGAACGGGACGTTGTCGATGTTCAGGCCAGGGAAGGGCATCGGGTGGATCTTGTCGATCGGCGCCTCCAGCTTGGAGGGCCGGACGGTGAGGTCGACCAGGCGGGTTCGGCCGTTGTCGGCCCAGTACTCGGGCGTACGGTCGTGGTCGAGTCCCATCTCCTCCAGCACCGCGAGCTCGATCTCCAGGAACTCGATCGGCACCCGGCGCACGGTCAGTTCCGACTCGGTGACCACGGCTGCGGCCAGCAGGCTCATCGCCTCGACCGGGTCCTCGGAGGGGCTGTAGTCCACGTCGACGTCGATGGTCGGCACGCCGTGCACGGTGAGCGTGGTGGTGCCGATGCCCTCGACCTCGACGCCGAGCGCCTCCAGGAAGAAGCAGAGGTCCTGAACCATGTAGTTCGAGGACGCGTTGCGGATGACCGTCACGCCGTCGTGCCGGGCGGCCGCGAGCAGCGCGTTCTCGGTGACCGTGTCGCCACGCTCGGTCAGCACGATGGGGCGGTCGGGGGCGACGGACCGGTCCACCCGCGCGTGGTACAGCCCCTCGGTCGCGGCGATGTCGAGGCCGAACCGGCGCAGCGCGATCATGTGCGGCTCGATGGTCCGGGTGCCGAGGTCGCAGCCGCCCGCGTAGGGGAGTGTGAAGTGGTCCAGGCGGTGCAGCAGCGGGCCGAGGAACATGATGATCGAGCGCGTACGGCGGGCCGCGTCGGCGTCGATCGCCGTCAGCTCCAGCTCGGTCGGCGGCACGATCTCCAGGTCGACCCCGTCGTTGATCCAGCGGGTGCGTACGCCGATGGAGCCGAGTACCTCCAGAAGGCGGTACACCTCCTCGATGCGGGCCACCCGGCGCAGCACTGTGCGCCCCCGGTTGAGCAGGGAGGCGCACAGCAGTGCCACGCAGGCGTTCTTGCTGGTCTTCACGTCGATGGCGCCGGACAGCCGGCGGCCGCCGACCACCCGCAGATGCATCGGTCCCGCATAGCCCAGGGAGACGATCTCGCTGTCCAGCGCTTCACCGATTCGAGCGATCATCTCAAGGCTGATGTTTTGGTTGCCGCGCTCGATGCGGTTCACGGCACTCTGGCTGGTGCCGAGCGCCTCGGCGAGTTGTGACTGTGTCCAGCCGCGATGCTGCCGGGCGTCACGGATGAGCTTGCCGATGCGTACGAGGTAGTCGTCTGCCATGGGACTGAGGTTATCTCAGATATGAGATGGCGCCTCTTGGAAGGTCCGTTCGGGCGACGAGGCCGACATGTCCTCAGTGGCGCTTGGCGGTACGGGTGCGGCGCCACCCGAAGGGCCCCGGCAGGTCCATCGACGTCGTACGCCGTCCCGTGCTGCTGTGGGTGTGCCGGGGGCCGCCGCTGCCGCCGGTCGTGATGGACCAGGAGTGCCGGTTGATGTTCAGGCGCACGCCGGGGAGGATGCGGAAGCTCTTGCGGAAGGTGAGGGCCATGTCGGGTCGCCTTTCGGGGGGCCGGTACCTGCTTTCCGCCCTCGTCTACCCCGAGTTGGCGAACCGATGACTGAACCCCACCCATTCGCGGGGGAGTTCCTTGACCGGCGCGGCGACCGGCTTCATCCCCAGGGCAAGTGGCGCTGACGGCGGCCGGGTTCACCGATCGGGAGTCGCGGCGAGCCGCGCCTCCGCGGGCACCTGCTGTCAGTAGGGCGGCCAGTGCCGCCGGGCCGCGTCGAACGCGGCCGCCGTCAAGGCGGGCCTCGTGGCGGGCGTGCCCATCGGCCGGATGGGGCGCCCCGAGGGGGGTCGCCGTCGCCGTGGCCTTCCTCGCCTCCGCGGACGGCAGCTTCGTGGTCGGCGCCACCTTGTACGTCGACGGCGGCGAGAAGCGGTTCTGACCCCGCCGCGCGGAGTCCCGGCCGGGCGCGGGCGGGTCGCGGCCCGCGCCGTTCCGGCCGGTCGGTGCGGCTGTCCGCACCGCACGCCCTGACCGGTCCGGTCGCGAGAATCGGCCGGGTCCGCTGTTCGACGTTCGATGGGACGGCGGCGGACAGGTGGGGTCCGGGCATGACCAGTCGGCCCTCGTGTACTAGAGTTATCTCGACATCGAGATATCTGCCGAGGTGCACCGCAGCCGCCACCCGGTAAGGCTTGCCTAACTTAGCCTGACCTCACCGGATCGGCCAACCAGCCGTGGCGGCAGGATCGTGGTGGAACGCGCACATCAATGAAGGAGACTGTCGTGTCGGCGAACAGCTTCGACGCCCGCAGCACGCTGCAGGTGGGCGACGAGTCGTACGAGATCTTCCGCCTGGACAAGGTGAAGGGCTCGGCCCGGCTCCCCTACAGCCTTAAGGTCCTGCTGGAGAACCTGCTCCGCACCGAGGACGGCGCGAACATCACCGCCGACCACATCCGTGCCCTCGGCGACTGGGACTCGCAGGCCCAGCCCGCGCAGGAGATCCAGTTCACACCGGCCCGCGTGATCATGCAGGACTTCACCGGCGTGCCCTGTGTCGTGGACCTCGCCACCATGCGCGAGGCCGTGAAGGAGCTCGGCGGCGACCCGGCGAAGATCAACCCGCTGGCCCCGGCCGAGCTGGTCATCGACCACTCCGTCATCGCCGACAAGTTCGGCACCCGCGACGCCTTCGCGCAGAACGTCGAGCTGGAGTACGGCCGCAACAAGGAGCGCTACCAGTTCCTGCGCTGGGGCCAGACCGCGTTCGACGAGTTCAAGGTCGTCCCGCCGGGCACCGGCATCGTCCACCAGGTCAACATCGAGCACCTGGCCCGCACGGTCATGGTCCGCGGCGGCCAGGCGTACCCCGACACCCTCGTCGGCACCGACTCGCACACCACGATGGTCAACGGCCTCGGCGTGCTCGGCTGGGGCGTCGGCGGCATCGAGGCCGAGGCCGCGATGCTCGGCCAGCCGGTCTCCATGCTGATCCCGCGCGTCGTCGGCTTCAAGCTCACCGGTGAGCTGCCGGCCGGCACCACCGCCACCGACCTGGTCCTCACGATCACCGAGATGCTGCGCAAGCACGGCGTGGTCGGCAAGTTCGTCGAGTTCTACGGCGAGGGCGTGGCCGCGACCTCCCTCGCCAACCGCGCCACCATCGGCAACATGTCGCCGGAGTTCGGCTCCACCGCCGCGATCTTCCCGATCGACGACGAGACGCTGAAGTACCTGCGCCTGACCGGCCGTGACGCGCAGCAGGTCGCGCTCGTCGAGGCGTACGCCAAGGAGCAGGGCCTCTGGCTCGACCCCGCCGCGGAGCCCGACTTCTCCGAGAAGCTCGAACTGGACCTCTCCACGGTCGTCCCCTCGATCGCCGGACCGAAGCGCCCGCAGGACCGCATCGTCCTCGCCCGGGCGGCCGAGCAGTTCGGCGCCGACGTCCTCAACTACGTCGAAGCCGGTGTCACCGGCGGCGACGACCGCAAGTCCGGCGTCCCCGCGCAGGAGAAGCCGCACGGCGTGGCCTCCCCGGTGGACGAGGCGAGCGCCGAGTCCTTCCCGGCCAGCGACGCCCCGGCCTACGGCCACGACGACAACGGCTCCGGCGCGCCGCAGCACTCGGCCGTCGTCCCGGGCGCCGGCCCGTCCAGCCCGGTCACCGTGACGGCGCCCGACGGCTCCACGTACGAGATCGACCACGGCGCCGTCACCGTCGCCGCGATCACCTCCTGCACCAACACCTCGAACCCGTACGTCATGGTCGCCGCCGCGCTCGTCGCGAAGAAGGCCGTGGAGAAGGGCCTAACCCGCAAGCCGTGGGTCAAGACCACCCTCGCCCCGGGCTCCAAGGTCGTCACCGACTACTTCGACAAGGCGGGGCTCACCCCCTACCTCGACAAGGTCGGCTTCAACCTCGTCGGCTACGGCTGCACCACCTGCATCGGCAACTCCGGCCCGCTGCCGGAGGAGGTCTCCCAGGCGGTCAACGAGCACGACCTCGCGGTCACCTCGGTCCTCTCCGGCAACCGGAACTTCGAGGGCCGGATCAACCCCGACGTCAAGATGAACTACCTGGCGTCCCCGCCGCTGGTCGTCGCGTACGCCCTCGCCGGCTCCATGAAGGTGGACATCACCAAGGACGCCCTGGGCACCGACCAGGACGGCAACCCCGTCTACCTCGCGGACGTCTGGCCCTCCGAGGCCGAGGTCAACGACGTCGTGGCGAACGCCATCGGCGAGGACATGTTCAACAAGTCCTACCAGGACGTCTTCGCGGGCGACGCCCAGTGGCAGGCACTGTCGATCCCCACCGGCAACACCTTCGAGTGGGACCCGCAGTCCACCTACGTCCGCAAGCCCCCGTACTTCGAGGGCATGACGATGGAGACCACCCCGGTCTCCGACATCTCCGGCGCCCGCGTGCTGGCCAAGCTGGGCGACTCGGTCACCACCGACCACATCTCCCCGGCCGGCGCCATCAAGGCTGACACCCCGGCCGGCACGTACCTCACCGAACACGGTGTGGAGCGCCGCGACTTCAACAGCTACGGCTCCCGCCGCGGCAACCACGAGGTCATGATCCGCGGTACGTTCGCCAACATCCGCCTGCGCAACCAGATCGCGCCGGGCACCGAGGGCGGCTACACCCGCGACTTCACGCAGGCGGACGCCCCGGTGGCGTTCATCTACGACGCCTCGCGCAACTACATCGAGCAGGGCATCCCGCTGGTCGTCCTCGCGGGCAAGGAGTACGGCTCCGGCTCGTCCCGCGACTGGGCCGCCAAGGGCACCGCGCTGCTCGGCGTCAAGGCCGTCATCGCCGAGTCGTACGAGCGTATCCACCGCTCGAACCTCATCGGCATGGGCGTCCTCCCGCTCCAGTACCCGGAGGGCGCGACCGCCGAGTCCCTCGGCCTGACCGGCGAGGAGACCTTCTCCTTCACCGGTGTCGAGGAGCTGAACAACGGCACCACGCCCCGCACGGTCAAGGTCACCACTGACACGGGCGTCGAGTTCGACGCGGTCGTCCGCATCGACACCCCCGGTGAGGCCGACTACTACCGCAACGGCGGCATCATGCAGTACGTGCTGCGCAGCCTGATCCGCAAGTAAGGGTCCGTCTCCCGCCAACCAGGCGGCAGTACGCGGCAGTTGAGGGCCGCATCCCCGGTGACGGGGGTGCGGCCCGCTGTCGTACGGGGGCGAAGACATCGCCGGTCCTCAGCCCGGACACAGGGTTCCCCCAGCGGACCGGGACAGGATCGGGACATGACTGGCACCCCCGGGACCCGCACCGGCCGCCTCCGCGTGGCGACCACCGACGCCGACATCGACGCCGACATCGACATCGACGCCGACATCGACATCGACGCCGGCGTCCACGCCGTCCCCGCCCAAGTGCCGTCCTCAGCCGCCCCGGTGGCCCACCGACGGCGCCACCAGGACCCCACCGGGGCCGCCGAACGCGCGACCGCCCGCCGCACGCGGACCCGCGGTCCGGCGTCGCCGGGCCACGCCACCCGGACGAAGGTGCAGGTCAACGGGTCTGTGGAGGACGGCAGATGACCACCCGGACCCCCACCCCCGCCCCGACCGCGCGGTCTTCCTCGCCGGCCACCCGAGCCCACACCCCGGCCACCTCCCACGGCCCTCGGTCCTGGCCGCGGTTGCCGCGCACGCGCTCCCTGCGGGGCCGTCTGCTGCTGTTCGTCAGTGCCACACTCGTCGCGGTCTGCACCGCGACGGCGCTGACCACCGCCCTCGTCCAGCGCGCCTACGTGATGGACGACCTCGACAACCGGGTCGCCGACGCCGCCGAGGGCAGCCTGAGCGGCGCCGGGCTCCACCCGGACGACGACAGCGACCTGTCGTTCCTCACCGGGAACGGACACCCCGCCGGCCTGCTCGGCGCCCGCGTCGACGCCGGTGGAGGCGTCCTCGCCGCGGCGACGCTCCAGGGCTCCACACCGCGGGCCCTCGGCCCCGCCCAGCGCGCCGCGCTGCGGGGCGTCGCGGACGACGGCACACCGCACACCCGGGACGTCCCCGGGCTGGGCGCCTACCGGGTCATGGCGCTGGACAGCGACGGGACACGGATCCTCACCGGACTCCCCATGGGCGGCGTCCAGGGCATGATCGGCGGCCTGGTCCTGGTCGAGGCGGCGGCCACGGCGGCCGGCCTGGCCGTGGCGGGCTGCGTGTGCGCCGTGTTCATACGACGGCAACTGCGCCCCCTGGGCCGTGTCGCCGCCACCGCCGCCGAGGTCTCCAGCGCCCCCCTCGACCCCGGCGAGGTCACCGCGCTGACCCGGGTGCCCGAACGCGACGCCGACCCCGGCACCGAGGCGGGCCGGTTCGGCGCCGCGCTCAACCGGATGATCGACCACGTCGAGTCCGCGCACGCCGAAGGCCGGCGCAGCGAGGAGCGGGTCCGGCACAGCGAGGAACGCATGCGGCGCTTCCTCGCCGACGCCGGCCACGAACTGCGCACCCCGCTCGCCTCGATCGCCGGATACGCCGAGCTGATGAACCGGGGTGCCGACCGGGTCGAACCGATGCTGGCCTGGCGCCGCGTCTCGGCCGAGTCGGCCCGTATGACCGCCCTGGTCGAGGACCTGCTCCTGCTGGCCCGGCTCGACGAGGGCCGCCCGTTGCCGTCGGCCGAGGTGGACCTCGCCGCCCTGGTCGCCGAGGCGGTGTGGGAAGCGCGAGCGGCGGCCGGCGGCCACGACTGGCAGCTGGAACTGCGCCTCGACGCCCCCGCGCTGGTCACCGGCGACGAGACCCGCCTGCGTCAGGCGTTCGCCAACCTGCTGGCCAACGCGCGTGCGCACACACCCGCCGGAACCCGTGTGGTCGCCGCGCTGGAGACCGGGCCGGCCTCCTGCGTCATCCGCGTCCGCGACGACGGCCCCGGCATCCCGCCGGCCCTTCTCCCCACCGTCTTCGAACGCTTCACCCGGGCGGACGCCTCCCGCGCCCGCGCCCACGGCAGCCCAGGAGGTTCCGGGCTGGGCCTGGCCGTCGTGGCGGCGATCACGCGGGCGCACGGGGGCCGGATCGACGTGAGCAGCGTCCCGGGGTGCACCGAGTTCAGCGTCGAACTGCCGTCCGCGACGCCCTCGTTGACGCAAGTGGAACCTCGTTCGCCGAGGGAGCCGAGGGGCCGGCCGGCGTCTGTGTGACGCGCCAGGCGTTTACAACTGGGCCGCTCGACGCTACCTTCCGACAGAGGTGGGATGGGAGCGCTCCCATTCGGGCGGACCGGAACCCGCCTGTCACGACGCTCCCATCCCGCCGTCCACACGGCCCGGGCCGCGCCACGCCGCGGTGCTCGGCCGGCACGTCCGCACCTCCGCACGCCCCCGAGTACGCGCGCTCGCGGGGGGAGCACTTCCGCGACAGCCTGCGTACCCGGTTCGGCCGGCCGCCCCGCCGGTAGATCGCACAACGCGCAGCGCGCAGCGCACACTGTCCACCGCACATTGCATACCGCACACGGTGTATCGCACCCCGCTTATCGCGAACCGCACATGGCAATTGAGGCGCCGGGCGCGGCGACCCGGGCACGGAGCACGTCAGTGCGATGCGCCGCGCCGCAACCGGACCACATGCAGCACATCGCATACCGAACACTGCATACCCGACATCGTGTAACGAACACCGCGCAAAGAACACCGCATTTCGCACCCCCGCATCTCGCGCCCCCAAGTCCCGGCACCCCGCACCTAGCGCCCCCCACCCCCGGCACCCCCGCACACCCCATCCGCGCGGCCCTACCCGAAAGGATGGATCAACCCGTCATGACCACTCCAGAAACGGAAGCGACCTCGACCTCGACCGCAACCGCAACAGCGACCGACAGCCCACCCAACCTCCTCGCCCGATTAACCGCCCCCACCCGCACCCGGGCCCTCCTCCTCGTGCTGGTGTCCCTGCTCGCCACGATCCCGGCCGTCGGCCTGGTCGTGACGGCCGGTGGCCCGGCCGAGGCCCACGGCACCCCCATGAAGCCCGCCAGCCGTACCTTCCTGTGCTGGCGGGACGCGCTGACCGACACCGGTGAGATCAAGCCGGTCAATCCGGCGTGCCGGAACGCGCGGCAGGTCAGTGGCACCACACCGTTCTACAACTGGTTCTCGGTGCTCCGCTCGGACGGTGCCGGCCGCACCCGCGGCTTCGTGCCCGACGGCAGTCTGTGCAGCGGCGGCAACCCGAACTTCACCGGCTTCGACGCGGCCCGCGCCGACTGGCCGCTGACCCACCTGACCTCGGGCGCGACCGTCGACTTCTCGTACAACGCCTGGGCGGCGCACCCGGGTTGGTTCTACGTCTACGTCACGAAGGACGGCTTCGACCCGACCAGGACGCTCACCTGGAACGACATGGAGGCGCAGCCGTTCCTGAGCGTCGACCACCCGCCGCTCAACGGCTCCCCGGGCACGGTCGAGGCCAACTACTCCTGGTCCGGCAAGCTGCCGGCGAACAAGTCGGGGCGCAACATCATCTACATGGTCTGGCAGCGCTCGGACAGCGCCGAGACCTTCTACTCCTGCTCGGACGTCACCTTCGACGGCGGCAACGGCGAGGTGACGGGGATCCACGACCCGGGCAACCCGACCGACCCGGTGCCGGGCACGTGCTCCGCCACCCGCCGTACGACCAACAGCTGGTCGGGCGGCTACCAGTCCGAGGTGACCGTCACCAACTCCGGTGACGTCCCGATGCTGGGCTGGATGGTCGACTGGACGCTGCCGGGCGGCCAGAAGGTCGACAGCCTCTGGAGCGGCAACGCGACCTACAGCGGGCAGGACGTGATGGTGCACAACGCGGACTGGAACGGTTCGCTGAGTCCGGGGCAGAGCGCCACGTTCGGCTATGTCGTCTCGGGCTCCGGAGGTGACACGGCGACGGCCCTGCCCTGCCGGGTCGGCTGAACCGTCGCTCGGGGCGGACCCGGTGGGGGGTGGGCCACCGGGTCCGCGAGCGGGCCGGCAAAGGGGGGTGCCGGCCCGAGGGAGTGCATGGCTTGTGGCGATCGGCGGTGCGACAACGTTGTCTAATGGTCTGTACATGACTCTACCGCGTCAACCGACAACGATGTCAACCCTGTTGGGTGACGACAGGGGTCGCCGACAGCGCCAGCACCGGTGGCGTGGACGGAGACGGAAGCCCCTCGCCCACCACCGGACCACCGGACCACCGGACAGCCGGAGCCACGGACAGCCGCGCCCCGCCGCCCACGTACCCGCCCCCCGCTCGCCCGTCCGGCCCCCGCGCGCCCCCCCGCGAGCCCTCCGCCCCGCAGGCGCCCTTCCGTGGTACCGCTGGCGCACGCTACTGTCCCTGCGGCTTGTGCGACCTGTGGTGCGCGACCCGTCCGAAGGAGGAGGGGCCGCGTCATGCGTTTCCGTCCTGTGTCCCTGCTGCTGGCGGCCGTTCTCGCGGCCACCGGCGCCACCCCCGCCCTGGCGGCCTCGGCCGCCCCGCCCGGTCTCGTCGACGATCCCGCCGCCTACGTGGACCCGCTCATCGGCACCAGCAACGGCGGCAACGTCTTCCCGGGTGCCGTCGTCCCGTTCGGCATGCTCTCCTGGAGCCCCGAGAACACCCGCGGCGACGCCACCCGCACCGCCGCGCCCGGCGGTTACCAGTACGGCGCCACCCGCATCCGGGGCTTCAGCCTCACCCACATGTCCGGCACGGGCTGCGCCGGCGGCAGCGGCGACATCCCGTTCCTCCCGTACGCCGGAGAGGTCACCTCGTCCCCGGCGAGCGACACCAAGGACGCCGTGTACGCGTCCGACTTCAGCCACACCGACGAGACCGCCGAGCCCGGCCACTACAAGGTGGGTCTCGCCTCCGGCGTCACGGCCGACCTCGCGGCCACCGCCCGTACCGGCTCGGGCCGCTTCACCTTCCCGGCCGGCAAGCCCGCCTCGCTGCTGATCCGCACCGCCAACTCCGAGGTGGGCTCCACCGACTCGTCGATCGAGATCGACCCGGCCACCCGCACGATCTCCGGTTCGGTCACCTCCGGCAACTTCTGCGGCTACCTCGACCCCGAGGGCCGACGGGCCTACTACACGCTGCACTTCACCGCCCACTTCGACCGCGCGTTCCAGCAGACCGGGACCTGGCAGGACGACCGGCTCAGCCCCGGCTCCACCTCGGCGTCCGGCGGCACCGGTGGCTTCTCCGACGGTGGACGGCCCACCGCGGGCAAGGGCGCCGGCGGCTACGTCGAGTTCGCGCCCGGCACGGACCCGGTGAACGTCAAGGTCGGCATCTCCTACGTCAGCAGGGCGGGCGCCGAGGCCAACCTCCGGACGGAGAACCCCGGCCGCCGTTCCTTCGACTCCGTGCGCGACGCGGCCCGCCGGGCCTGGAGCGACCGGCTCGACGCCGTCCGGGTCGGCGGCGGCACCGACGCGGAGCGCACCACCTTCTACACCGCGCTCTACCACGCCCTGCTGCACCCGAACGTCATCAGTGACGCCGACCGCAGATACCGGGGGAGCGACGGCGAGGTGCACACCGTGCGGGCCGGTCACCAGGCCCAGTACGGCACCTTCTCCGGCTGGGACGTCTACCGCTCGCAGGTCCAGCTGCTCACGCTGCTCAACCCCCGCACCGGCTCGGACATCGCCCAGTCGCTGTACGAACTCGCCCGCCAGAACGGCGGGGTGTGGGACCGCTGGCTGCACGGGGCGAGCGGCACGCACGTCATGAACGGGGACCCCTCGCCCGCCGCCCTGGCCGGCATCCGCGCGTTCGGCGGCACCGACTTCGACCTCCGCGGCGCACTGCGCTCCCTGGTCGAGGCGGCGACCGTGCCCACCGAGGGCGACCTGTCGGCGGCCGGCAAGCCCGTGCTGTCCGTGGGACAGCGACCCTCCCTGGACAAGTACCTGGACCGGCACTACATGCCGTCCGTCTCCAACGCCTGGGGCGGCGCGGCCGAGACGCTGGAGATGTCGGGCGCGGACTTCGCGCTGTCCCAACTCGCTTCGGCGGCGGGGGAGAAGAAGACAGCCGACATCTTCGCGCACCGCTCCCAGTGGTGGCAGAACAACTTCAACATCGCGGCCGACGAGACCGGCGGCTACGTCGCCAACCGCAAGGCCGACGGCAGTTGGGTCACCGGCTTCACCCCGGCCACCGGCAACGGCTTCGTGGAGGGCACGGCAGCCCAGTACACCTGGATGGTGCAGCACGACCCGGCCGGGCTGTTCGCGGCGATGGGCGGCCGGGACAAGGCCCTGAAGCGCCTGGACGCCTTCTTCCACAACGCGGACGGCAGCTGGGCGTTCACCGGCAGCGGCGGCGACAAGTCGGAGCTGGACAACGAGCCGTCCACCAACGTGCCCTACCTGTACGCCTACGCGGGCGCGCCCTACCGGACGCAGGAGACGGTCCGGGCCGCGATGACCCGGCTGTGGTCCACCGAGCCGGGCGGCATCCCCGGCAACGACGACCTCGGCGCGATGTCGTCCTGGTACGTCTTCTCCGCGCTCGGCATGTACCCGCAGGTGCCCTCGCGTGCCGAACTGGTCCTCGCCTCACCGCTGTTCCCGAGGATCGAGATCGACCGGCCGCACGGCGACGACATCTCCGTGCGGGCCCGGGGCGCCGCGGCCGACGCCCCCTACGTGCACTCCCTGAAGGTCGACGGCCGGTCGAGCGACCGGGCCTGGTTGCCCGCCTCCTTCGTGCGGGACGGCGGCCGGCTCGACTACACGCTCTCCGGCACGCCCGACCCCGCCTGGGGCGCCACGGACGCGCCGCCGTCCTTCCGGGCCGGCGAGCAGCCGTACCAGATCGGCGTGGGCCCGACCACGGCCACCCTGGCGCCGGGGGAGTCGACGGAGGTCGGCATCCGGGCGCTGGCGCTGAGCGGTGACGGCCCGGGGCCCGAGGTCCGCTTCCGGGTCGACACCCCCGCCGGGATCCGGGCGACCCCCGCCTCCGGGACGGTCACCGACGGGTCGCGGGAGATCACCCTGTCCGCGGCCGACGACATCGAGCAGGGCTTCCACGACGTCACCGTCACGGTCACCTCGGACGGCACGTCGTACGAACAGCCGGTGGCCCTGACGGTCGCCGCGCCCGGATCCCTCCTCGCGGCCTACAACAGCACCGGGATCTCCGACGACTCCGGCGACCACGACGAGGCCGACTTCGACGGCGGCGGCTGGAGTTACTCGCGCCAGGCACTCGCGGACGCCGGCCTCACCCCAGGTCGGCGCACCACGGCCGGCGGTCTCTCCTTCACCTGGCCGGACTCTCCCGCGGGCCGCCCCGACAACGCCTCGGCGACCGGCCAGACCATTCAACTGGACGCGCCCACACGCCGGTTGAGCTTCGTCGGCAGCGCGGTCAACGGCAACCAGCAGACCAAGGCGACGGTGACGTACTCCGACGGCTCGACCGAGGTCGTCGACCTGTCGTTCACCGACTGGACGGTGGGCGGAGGCGGCGGCACCGTGCAGTACGGCAACGAGGTCGTCGCCAGGACGGCGTACCGCAACGTCGCGGGCGCCGACAAGGATCCGGTGGCGACGTACGTCTTCGCCACGAAGCCGTTCACGGCCCCGGCCGGGCGGACGGTCTCCGCCGTGACCCTGTCGGACGACGCGGACCTGCACGTGTTCACGGTCGCGGTGGACTGAGCGCACCCGGCCTCCGGGCGACGGAAAAGGGCGGGTGCGGAGATCATCTCCGCGCCCGCCCCTCGTTCACGACGGCGTCCGCCTCAGCCCAGCAACTCCACCTCCGCCAGCGTGCCCGGGGTGTCGAGGACCAGCCGGTAGTGCGCGTACGACCCCGCCTTGCCGACCGAGAACGCCCGCGTCTGCCGGTCCCACGGGAACGACTCGGCGGTGCGCCGGTCCAGGGTCTTCCAGTCGGTGCCGTCCGGCGAGCCCTGAAGGATCCAGCCCGTCGGCGCCTTCGTGTGGTCCGAGGGCGACGTCAGCGTGTACTGGACGGCCTTGGTGCGGCCTCCGACCGGCAGGTCCACCGAGGTGACCTCGGCGTCCGTCGCCGAGGTGTTGTCGAAGAGCGGTCCGTCGCCCTTCAGGACGTCCGCCCGGGGCGTCGGCACCCGGTCGTCCGTGGTGATGGACGGGGGCGCCGCGTTCCGGCCGGTGCCCCACGAGGAGGGCTTGGAGCCCATGTCGAAGTCCAGCACCCCGCCCTTAGCGAGCAGCGAGTGGGGCAGCGAGGTCGACGTCCAGGTACGGCCGTTGACCTTCAGGCCCTGCACGTAGACGTTGCGCGTGCTGTTCTTCGGCGCCCGGACGACCAGGTCCCGGCCGTTCTCCAGATGGACCGTCGCCTGGGTGAACAGCGGCGAGCCCACGGCGTAGTCACCGCTGCCCAGCACCAGCGGGTAGAAGCCCAGCGCGGAGAACAGGTACCAGGCCGACTGCTCGCCGTTGTCCTCGTCGCCGTGGTAGCCCTGCCCGATCTCGCTGCCGGAGTACAGCCGCGACAGGACCTCGCGGACGTCGGCCTGCGTCTTCCAGGGCTGGCCGGCCGCGTCGTACATGTAGGTGACGTGGTGCGCGACCTGGTTGGAGTGGCCGTACATGCCCATCCGTACGTCCCGGGCCTCCGTCATCTCGTGGATGACGCCGCCGTAGGAGCCGACGAAGTCGGGCGAGGCGGTCTCGGGCGTCCCGAAGTACGCGTCGAGCTTGTCCGCGAGGCCCTTGCGGCCGCCGTACAGGTTCGCCAGACCCCGCGAGTCCTGCGGCGCGGTGAAGGCGTAGCCCCAGCCGTTGGTCTCCGTGTAGTCGTAACCCCACACGCGCGGGTCGAACTTGGCCGAGTCGACCCGCCAGTCGCCCTTCGCGTCGCGACCCTGGAAGAAGCCGGCCTTCGGGTCGAAGAGGTTGACGTAGTCCTGGGCGCGGTTGAGGAAGTACTGCGACTCCTCCTTGTAGCGCCGCTCGCCGGTCTTCTCGTAGAGGGCCTTGCCCATCCGGGAGATGCCGTAGTCGTTGAGGTAGCCCTCCAGTGCCCAGGACAGGCCCTCATGGGTGTCCGTGCTGGTGTAGCCGAGGAAGGGCGAGGTCGCCATGCCCTTGCGGCCGACTCCCGACATGGGCGGGACGACGGTGGCGTTCTTCAGGGCCGCCTCGTACGCCGACCTGGCGTCGAATCCGACGCCCTTGACGTACGCGTCCGCGAAGGCGACGTCGGAGGAGGTGCCCGTCATCAGGTCCGCGTACCCGGGGGAGGACCAGCGGGAGGTCCAGCCGCCGTCCTTGTACTGCTGCACGAACCCGTCGACCATGGTGCCCGCCTGAGAGGGCGTCAGCAGTGAGTACGCCGGCCAGGTGGTCCGATAGGTGTCCCAGAAACCGTTGTTGACGTACACCTTGCCGTCCACGATCTTCGCGCCGGTGTGCGTCGGGGTGTCGGGGCCCGGCATCGGTGAGAACGGGGACGCGTACTGGTACTTCGAACCCACCTTCTCGAAACCGGAGTTGGGGTACAGGTACAACCGGTACATGCTGGAGTACAGGGTCGTCAGCTGGTCCGGGGTGGCGCCCTTCACCTCGACCTTGCCGAGGACGCGGTCCCAGGCCCGCTGCGCCTGCGAGCGCACCGAGTCGAAGGAGGCGCCGTCCGGGATCTCCTGGCGCAGGTTGTCCTTCGCCTGGTCCAGGCTGATGAGGGAGGTCGCCAGCCGCAGGGTGACCGTGCGGTCCTTGCCGGCGTCGAACCGCAGATACCCCTTGACCCCGGCGGAGTCACCGTCCGTCACGGGCTTGTCGAACACCCCGTACACGAAGAGCCGGGTGGCTCCGGTCGACAGTCCCGACTTCACGTCCGAGTAGCCGGTGACCACGCCGGCCGACTTGTCGAGGGTCAGACCCGCCTGGTCCGTCACGTTGTCGAACAGGACGCTCGCGTCGTCACCGGGGAAGGTGAAGCGCAGGGCGGCCGCGTGGTCGGTCGGCGCCATCTCCGCCCGCAGACCGTTCTCGAAGCGCACGCCGTAGTAGTACGGCCGGGCGGTCTCGTTCTCGTGCCGGAAGGCGAGTTCCCGCGCCTCCCGGCCGGTGGGCGGGGTGCCGGCCGCGGCGGACGGCATGACCTGGAAGGTCTGCCGGTCGCCCATCCAGGGGCTGGGCTCGTGGCTGGCGCTGAACGCCTGGATGGTGGGCAGGTTGTCCGCGTTGTTGCCGCGCGCGTAGTCGTAGAGCCAGCTCAGCGAGGAGGCGTTGGTGACCGGCGTCCAGAAGTTGAAGCCGTGCGGCACGGCGGTCGCGGGGAAGTCGTTGCCGCGCGAGAAGCTGCCGCTGGAGTTGGTGCCGCGGGTGGTGAGCGCGTAGTCCGACAGGTGGGCCTTCGGCTTCTGGGGCGGGGCCGCCTTCAGCGTCACGTCGTCCAGCCAGCCGCGGAACTTCGCCGGGCCGCCGGGGGAGTCGTAGGCGACCAGGACGCGGTCGACGGTCCGGCCGGCCGCGACCGACCCGATCCGCGCGACCACGTTGTTCCACTGGTTGACGTAGAGCGCCTTGGAATCGCCCTGGCCGCGCGGGCTCAGCCCGAAGCCGTGCTGGTCCCTCGCGCCGAGGTCGCTCAGCCGGGTGCCGTCGGTGAAGGCGAGGTCCACCGCCACGTTCGTGGCGTCGTAGTCCCGGTCGCCGTCGGCCATCGACGGGTAGATCCGGTACGACAGTTCGGTGTCCCCGGTCACCGCCACGTTGACGTCGAAGACCTTGTTGTACGAGTAGGCCCGGCCGTCCGCGGTGTGCCGGCCGGCGTAGCGCAGGGCGCGCTTCCCGGTGAAGCCGGCGCCCGACTTCGCGGTGGGCGAGCCGCTCGGTCCCCGGTCCACCAGGGACAGCATGTCCTCGGGTACGGGGCCGTTGCCGCCGCCCGTGGAGAACTGGATGTCCGCGAGCTGGAGGATGTCCGGGGCGCCGTTGTTCTTCGTGATGTCGAGCCGGAAGTGCTGGTACTCGGCCGGCTCGGCGAGGTCGTAGGACCGGGTCTGGAAGCGTTCGGCGAAGGTCTCCCCGGAGCGGGTGTCCAGGCTCTTCCAGTCCTTGCCGTCGGTGGAGCCCTGGAGCGTCCAGTCCGCCGGGTCGCGTTCGTCGTGATCGTTGGCCGAAGTGAGTGCGTATGTCGCTAGTTTGACGGGTTTGTCCAGGTCGAATTCGGCCCACCCGGTGGGAGCGAAGATCAGCCACTTGGTGCCCGGTTCGCTGTCGACGAGGTTCTCCTTCACCTCCCCGCCGGCCGTGTTCTCGCCCTCGGCCCGTACGTCGGTGACGTGGTCGGTGACGTTGCCCGGGATACCGCTGCTGTAGCCGCCGTCGACGCCCGAGGCGGCCTTGCCGCCGTCCGGCGCGGTATCGACGGTGCTGAGCCAGTCGGGTGCGGGATCACCCGCCTCGAACGAGGAGGCGAACCCCCGGTCCGCGGTCGCGCCGGCCTCCGGCAGCGCGATCGCCGCCCCGGTCGAGCCCATCGTCAAAGCGAAGGCGGCCGCGAACACGACCACCGATCTGTGCCGAGCTCCGTGCTGCATCTGGGAGCACCCTCCTGCGCGGGACAACGTTGTCAGCTTCGTGGCGCAAGGATCAGTTGTGGCCCAAGTACTCAGTTGTGTCAAGGGTGTTGGCTGCGGCATTCGGGCCCAATGTCCGGGATATGTCCGACAGGACGCCCACAGTCGGCTCATATTTCCGCGAGGTCTCAACTCGGATAAGACAAACGGCCAACCTTGCATTCGATCTTGCTCCGTCGGCGGGAAGTGGACTATACCTGTCGGCAATTCACCCGATTCGCATTTCCTGCACGACCCAGCTCGACCCGTTCGCGGTGCCCGGAGATCCGGTTCACCGCCTGAGTCCTGGAGAAGGCGAGGACTTGAGCATGGGATCCACCTCCGAGCACGACAGCTTCGAGAACAACGGCTGGTCAGGTGTCGGCCGCCGAGATCTGATCAAGCGGTCGGCCGCCCTCGGGCTGATCGCCGTACCGACGATGAGCTTCCTGTCCGCGTGTGCCAGCGGCGGCGGGGACGACGACTCCGGCGGCGACACGCCCAAGGGCAAGGCGACCAAGGACAACCCCTTCGGCGTGGAGAAGGGCGGCAAGCTCGACGTCGTCATCTTCAAGGGCGGCTACGGCGACTCCTACGCCAAGGCGTGGGAGGCCGACTTCCACAAGAAGCTCGGCGTCACCTCCACCCACACCGGCACCCAGGAGATCACCGGCAAGCTCCAGCCGCGCTTCAACGCCGGCAACCCGCCGGACATCGTCGACGACTCAGGCGCCCAGCAGATCAAGGTCGACGTCCTCTACAAGAACGGCCAGTTGCTCGACCTGGCCGCGGTCCTCGACTCGCCGTCCGTCGACGACCCCTCCAAGAAGGTCCGCGACACCCTGATCACCGGCACCCTCGACCCGGGCCTGCAGGAGGGCAAGGTCGTCGCCCTCAACTACATCTACACGGTGTGGGGCCTGTGGTACTCCGGCAAGCTCTTCAAGGACAAGGGCTGGGAGGAACCCAAGACCTGGGCCGACTTCCTCACCATCTGCAAGGACGCCAAGTCCCAGGGCATCGGCGGCCTCGCCCACCAGGGCAAGTACCCGTACTACATCAACGTCGCCATCATGGACATGATCGCCAAGAAGGGCGGTCTGGACGCCATGAAGGCGATCGACAACCTCGACCCGAAGGCGTTCGTCGGCTCCGACGCCGCGCAGGCGGGCGTCGAGGCGATCTACGAGGTCGTCGAGAAGGGCTATCTGATGCCCGGCACGAACGGCCTGACCCACACCGAGTCCCAGACGCGCTGGAACCAGTACAAGGCCGCCTTCATCACCTGCGGCTCGTGGCTGGAGAACGAACAGCTCAAGCAGACCCCGGACGACTTCGACATGAAGTTCATGCCGATGCCGCTGCTGCCGGGCAGCGCGATGCCGTTCGAGGCGATCCGGGCCGGCTCCGGTGAGCCGTTCATCATCCCGAAGAAGGCCAAGAACCTCCCCGCCGCCCAGGAGTTCGCACGGCGGATGCTGTCCAAGGAGTGGTCGACGCTCTTCGCCAAGGAGGCCAACTCACTGACCATCCTCAAGGACGGCGTCGACGCGGGCGTCCAGCTGCGGCCCGGCACCCAGTCCACGGTCGAGGCGTCCAAGGCGGCCGGCGAGAACACCTTCCGCTTCCTGTACACGGAGTGGTACAGCGAGATGGGCGCCTCGATCGAGGCCGCGTCCAACGAGCTCATGGCCAAGCGCATCCAGCCCAAGGAGTGGCTGAAGCGGGCCCAGGCGGCGGTGGACAAGGCGGCCAAGGACCCGGCGTCCAAGAAGAACCACCGCGACTGATCGCGCGACCAGCCGTACGCACTCCGGGCCGGACCCGCGTCCGGCCCGGAGGTGGACACCAGGGGCAGGAACGCCATGCGCAAAGGGCAGTACAGGTTCGTCGCGGGATTTCTCGTCGTCCCCGTGGCGCTTTACCTGGTCTTCGTCATCTGGCCGTACATCCAGACGATCGGCTATTCGCTGACCGACTGGAAGGGGCAGTCGCAGACCTTCAAGTTCGTCGGACTCGACAACTACCGGGCGCTGTACCACGACGACGTCTTCCAGAAGGCCATCTGGCACAACATCCAGTTCCTGGTGTTCATCCCGGTGATCACCATTCTGCTCGCCCTCTTCTTCGCCTTCATGGTGAACGCGGGAGGTCGAAGCCGGGCCGGCGGTGTCAGCGGGGTCGCCGGCTCCGGGTTCTACAAAATCGTCTACTTCTTCCCCCAGGTGCTGTCGCTGGCGATTCTCGCGGTGCTGTTCAACGCCGTGTACCGCAGTGACGGCGGCGGCATGCTCAACGGCGTGCTCATCAAACTCGGGCTGGTCGATCCCAGCAGTCCGGTGGAATGGCTCAACGAACCCGGAATCGTCCGCTGGGCCCTCATCCTGGTCGTCGTGTGGCACGGCGTCGGCTTCTACCTGGTGCTGTTCTCCGCGGCGCTCCAGTCGATCCCCAGGGACATCTACGAGGCCGCCCTGATCGACGGCGCCGGCCGCGCCCAGTCCTTCTTCCGCATCACCCTGCCGCTGCTGTGGGACACCGTGCAGACCGCCTGGGTGTACCTGGGCATCGTGGCGATGGACATGTTCGTGCTGGTGTCCTCCATGACCGCGAGCATGGGCGCCTACGGCGGTGGACCCGATCACGACAGCGACGTCATGTCGACCGTGATGATGCGCAACTTCCTCTACTTCGGGAAGAGCGGTTACGCCTGCGCCATGGGCGTGGTCATGCTGCTGCTCACCCTTGTCCTGTCCGTGGTCACGCTGCGCGCCACCCGCCGTGAGCGCATCGAGTTCTGAGCGGGAGAGACGACGACGATGAGTGCACCCATCAAGGAGCCCACCGAGGCCCCCGTCCGGCCGTCCGCGCAGGGGGGCCCGGCCCGGCCCGGCACCCGGCGCGGCGAGGGCGTCGTACTGAACGCCTTCTCGCACGGCTTCCTCGCCCTGTGGGCCCTGCTGATCGTGCTGCCGCTGCTGTGGCTGGTGTTCAGCTCCTTCAAGACCGACGCGCAGATCGGCGGCTCGGCCTTCGGCTGGCCGCAGCACTGGTCGCTGGACGTGTTCTCGCGGGCCTGGGGCAAGGGCATCGGCGACTATTTCCTCAACACGGTCCTCGTGCTGGCGTTCTCGGTGCCGCTGACGATGCTCTTCGGCTCGATGGCCGCCTACGTGATCGCCCGCTACCGCTTCCCCGGCAACCGTTTCCTCTACTACTTCTTCGTCGCGGGCGCGATGTTCCCGGTGTTCCTGGCCCTGGTCCCGCTGTTCTTCATGGTCAAGCGGCTGGACATGCTGAACACCTACCAGGGCCTGATCCTGGTGTACGTCGCCTACTCGCTGCCGTTCACGGTGTTCTTCATGCACGCCTTCTTCCGGACCCTGCCGTCGGCCGTCTTCGAGGCGGCGGTCCTCGACGGCGCCTCGCACACCCGGACCTTCTTCCAGGTGATGCTGCCGATGGCGAAACCGGGCCTGATCAGCGTCGGGATCTTCAACGTGCTGGGGCAGTGGAACCAGTTCATCCTGCCCACGGTCCTGATGCAGCCGCAGAGCGGCGACGACCCCGAGCGCTACGTCCTCACCCAGGGCCTCATCCAGCTCCAGCAGCAGATGGGCTACGCCTCCGACCTGCCCGTTCTCTTCGCGGGCGTGACCATCGCGATGATCCCGATGCTGGTGGTCTACCTGTCCTTCCAGCGTCAGGTGCAGGCGGGACTCACCTCGGCCACCCTCAAGTAGAAAGCTCTGAGCGACCCCGCGTGCGCACGCCGTTCCCGGCTCGGGTGACGGCGTGCGCCGACGTGTCCCGGGCCCCCGATCCGGTTCAACCTCTTGACGGGAGGCAACCCGAACGGCTCAGCTTAGAGTTCACTTGTTGGACATAGACGGGGCCTCATCGAAGCGGTCCCGCGCGCAGGAGGTCGTCGTGGAGACTCCAGGGTCGCAGTCGTCGCTGCACCGAGCCAACCTGGAGCGGGTCGTACGAGCCGTGCGGCTGGCCGGGTCCCTCACGCAGGCGGAGATCGCGCGGACGACGGGCCTGTCCGCCGCGACCGTCTCCAACATCGTGCGCGAACTCAAGGACGGCGGAACCGTCGAGGTCACGCCCACGTCGGCGGGCGGCCGGCGGGCGAGGAGCGTCTCCCTGAGCGGGGACGCGGGCATCGTCATAGGTGTCGATTTCGGCCACACGCATTTGCGCGTCGCGATCGGGAACCTCGCCCACCAGGTGCTGGCCGAGGAGTCCGAGCCGCTGGACGTGGACGCGTCCTCGACCCAGGGCTTCGACCGGGCGGAGGAGCTGGTCAATCGCCTGATCGCAGCAACGGGGGTGGACCGGTCGAAAATCGCCGGCATCGGCCTGGGCGTGCCCGGCCCGATCGACGTCGAGTCCGGGTCGCTGGGCTCCTCCGCGATCCTGCCGGGCTGGATCGGCACCAAACCCGCCGAAGAGCTGCGAGGGCGCCTCGGCGTGCCCGTTCACGTGGACAACGACGCCAACCTCGGCGCCCTGGGAGAGCTGGTCTGGGGCAGTGGCAGGGGCGTGCGCGACCTGGCGTACATCAAGGTCGCCAGCGGTGTCGGCGCAGGTCTGGTGATCAACGGGACGATCTATCGCGGGCCCGGCGGCACTGCGGGAGAAATCGGACATATTACACTTGACGAATCCGGTCCCGTCTGCCGGTGCGGTAACCGGGGCTGCCTGGAGACCTTTGCGGCCGCACGCTATGTGCTGCCACTCCTCCAGTCCAGTCACGGCACCGACCTGACGATGGAAGGCGTCGTGCGGCTGGCGCGGGACGGGGACCCGGGCTGCCGTCGCGTGATCGCCGACGTCGGCCGACACATCGGCAGTGGAGTCGCCAATCTCTGCAATCTGTTGAACCCGAGCCGAGTGGTCCTGGGTGGTGATCTCGCCGAGGCCGGTGAGCTGGTGCTCGGGCCGATCAGGGAGTCTGTCGGCCGCTACGCGATCCCGAGTGCGGCGCGTCAACTGTCCGTTCTCCCGGGGGCACTTGGGGGTCGTGCGGAGGTGCTCGGAGCGCTCGCTCTCGCGCTCAGCGAGATGGGTGATTCGACCCTTTTGGACGGCACGCTGTCGATGGCGACCCCTGCCTTCACTTAGAGAACGCACGACGCCGTTGCCATCTCGTTAAGTATTTACTTCTTGACGTCGCACGCGTGCCCGAGAAGACTTCCAGCCACCTCGGCCGCAACGACGCGGCCTCGTCAGGGAGGTTTCTGAAGTGAACACGCATATGCGTCGTGCAGCCGTTGCCGTCATCGCCTCCGCGATGGCCGTCTCGATCGCCGCCTGTGGCAAGGCCGGCGACAGCAAGGACTCCGGCAGCGGCAGCAGCAGCGGCTCGGACAACAAGTCGATCGGCCTGCTCCTGCCCGACAGCGTCACGGCGCGGTACGAGAAGTTCGACAAGCCGTACTTCGTGGACAAGGTCAAGGCGCTCTGCTCGGACTGCACCGTGCAGTACGCCAACGCCAACGCCGACTCGGCCAAGCAGGCCCAGCAGGTCAGCAGCATGATCACCAAGGGCGTCAAGGTCATCGTGATCAGCGCCCAGGACTCGGCCGCGATCAAGTCCTCCATCCAGGCCGCGGTCAACAAGGGCATCAAGGTCGTCGCGTACGACCGCCTCGCCCAGGGCCCGGTCTCCGCGTACGTCTCCTTCGACAACGTCGAGGTCGGCAAGCTCCAGGGTCAGGCGCTGATCGACGCGCTGGGCTCGAAGGCCACCCCGAAGTCCAAGGTCGTCATGATCAACGGTGACGACGCCGACCCGAACGCCGCGCAGTTCAAGAAGGGCGCCCACGAAGCCCTCGACGGCAAGGTGAAGATCGCCTACGAGCAGTCCGGCCTCTGGAAGGACACGGTCGCCGCGCAGAAGATGTCCGCGGCCATCACGCAGCTCGGCGCCAAGAACATCGCCGGCGTCTACGCGGCCAACGACGGCATGGCCGGCGGTATCGCCACCACGCTGAAGGGTGCCAAGATCGCCGGCATCCCGCTGACGGGTCAGGACGCGGAACTCGCCGGTATCCAGCGCATCGTCGCCGGCACCCAGTCCAGCACCGTCTACAAGGCATTCAAGCCGGAGGCCGAGGCGGCCGCCACGCTCGCGGTCGACCTGCTCCAGGGCAAGAGCATCTCCAGCCTCGCCACCGAGACGCTGACCAGCGGCTCCGGCGACAAGGTGCCCTCGCAGCTGCTGACCCCGGTCTCGGTCACCAAGGCCAACATCAAGGACACCGTCGTCAAGGACGGTCTCTACAGCGTCCAGGACATCTGCACCTCGGCGTACGCCGCGGCCTGCAAGTCGGCGGGCCTGAAGTAACCAGCCGCTCCCGGCGGGTCCCCGGACCCGCCCCCGCGGCAGGCAGAGCCTGTCCGGCGCCCGCCCCACCTCAACCCCGCTGCGGGGCGGGCGCCGGACGGAAGCATGACCGGCGCCGAGCGGCCCCAAGGGCCGCTCGGCCGTTGCCAAACGGCACCGGTCGCGCGATGTTCATCTTGTAAATCGGTGCCCTCGGGCACAACTTTCCGCGTCTTTCGAACAAGCGCGGCATCCCCGCCGGTCAGGCGGCGAAGGAGATGGTTCACGTGTCCGCTACGCCCGTGCTGGCGTTGCGCGGAGTCTCCAAGCGATTCGGTGCGGTACAGGCACTCACCGATGTCGAACTGGAGGTCCACGCCGGAGAAGTGGTCGCACTGGTCGGCGACAACGGCGCCGGAAAGTCCACTCTCGTCAAGACGATCGCCGGTGTGCACCCGATCGACGAAGGCGTCATCGAGTGGGACGGCAAGCCCGTCAGCATCAACAGGCCGCACGACGCCCAGGGACTCGGCGTCGCGACGGTCTACCAGGACCTCGCCCTGTGCGACAACCTCGACGTCGTCGGAAACCTGTACCTCGGTCGTGAGCTGCTGCACCGCGGTGTCATCGACGAGGTCAGCATGGAGAAGAACGCCCGGGAACTGCTGAGCACCCTCTCCATCCGCATCCCCAGCGTCCGGATCCCGATCGCGAGCCTCTCCGGCGGTCAGCGGCAGGTCGTCGCCATCGCCCGCGCGCTGATCGGCGACCCGAAGATCGTCATCCTCGACGAGCCCACCGCCGCCCTCGGCGTCGAGCAGACCGCGCAGGTCCTCGACCTCGTCGAGCGGCTGCGCGAGCGCAACCTGGGCGTCATCCTCATCAGCCACAACATGGCCGACGTCAAGGCGGTCGCGGACACCGTCGCCGTCCTGCGCCTGGGCAAGAACAACGGTTCCTTCCCGGTGAAGGACACCACCCACGAAGAGATCATCGCCGCGATCACCGGTGCCACGGAAAACGCCGTGACCCGCCGTGCGGGGCGTCGCACCACGGAGGCGGCAAAGTGAGCGACACGTCCAAAACCGTGAAGAAGGACCCGGAGGCGGTCCAGGAGACCGTCGCTCCCGCCGACGACCCCACGGCCGCGCCCGTCACGGTCGTCGACCCTCGTCTGCTGATCCGCGAAGAGGGCCTCAAGGGCTACTTGACGGAGTTCAAGCGCAAGGTCAAGGGCGGCGAGCTCGGCTCGCTGCCGGTGGTCGTCGGACTGATCGTCATCTGGACGATCTTCCAGCTGCAGAACGACCGCTTCCTCAGCGCCGACAACCTCTCCAACATCAGCTACTACCTGTCGGCCACCGGCATGCTCGCCATCGGCCTGGTGTTCGTGCTGCTGCTGGGTGAGATCGACCTGTCGGTCGGCTCCGTCAGCGGTCTGGCGTCCACGCTGTTCGCCGTCTACGTGGTCAACCACGGGATGAACGCCTGGCTCGCCCTGCTGCTGACGATCGTCACGGGCATCCTGATCGGCGCCCTGCAGGGCTGGTTCTTCGCCCGGATCGGCGTCCCGGCCTTCGTGGTCACCCTGGCCGGCTTCCTCGGCTGGAACGGCCTGATGCTGTGGCTGCTCGGCGCGAGCGGCACCATCAACATCCCGGACACGGGTCCGGTGCACCTGCTCGGCCAGAGCTCGTTCTTCATGGACCAGGCCGTCATCGGCGCCTACCTGCTGGCCGGCCTCGGTGTCGCGTCCATGCTGGTCGGCTCGATCATCGACCAGCGCCGCCGCAGGGCCGCCGGGGTGCCGTTCCGCCCCAGCAGTGAGATCGCGCTGCGGGTCGGCGCCCTCGCGGTGGCCGCGTTCGTCTCGGCGTACGTCCTGAACCAGGCCGCCGGCGTGTCCAACGCGCTGGTGATCTTCCTGGCGTCGCTGGTGATCGTGGACTTCGTGCTGCGCCGTACCACCTACGGCCGCAAGGTCTTCGCGGTCGGCGGCGGCATCGAGGCCGCGCGCCGTGCCGGTATCAACGTGTCCATGATCCGCATCACCGTCTTCGCCATCTCCGGCGGATTCGCGGCGGTCGGCGGCATGTTCTTCGCCGGGCAGACGCAGAGCGCCACGCTGAACGCCGGTGGCGGCAACACGCTGATGCTGGCGATCGCCGCCGCGGTCATCGGCGGTACGAGCCTGTTCGGCGGTCGCGGTACCGTCTGGTCCGCCCTGCTGGGCATGCTGGTCATCCAGTCCATCCAGACCGGACTCGACCTGCTCAACATGAACACCTCGATCCAGTACATGATCACCGGCGCGGTGCTGCTGGGCGCGGTCGTCATCGACTCCGTGTCGCGTCGCAGCCAGAAGGCCTCCGGCCGCGCGTAAGCGGGTTTGTCGGGCCGCCGAGGGGCCGCGGGAAACCGTGGCACGGCGGCCCGTCGTGGCCGGTCGCGCGGGTCGCCGCGCCCCGGAAGGACATGACTGTTGCCCGGTACCTCTTCGGTACCGGGCAACAGTCATGTCGTAGGTGAGGCGCATAGTGGGTACAGCCGATCGCGTGACGTACGACGCACCGCCCGGGCGCAGGGCACAAAGGCGGAACATTAGACTCGACAGGCCCGGCAACAGCTCGATCAGCTCTACTGCAAGGAGGCACGGGTGCCGCTGCTGACCCGCATCAGGGGACCGCGCGATCTGGACCGGCTCAGCCTGGAGCAGCTGGACCAGCTGGCAGAGGAGATCCGGACCTTCCTCGTCGACGCCGTCTCCAAGACCGGCGGCCACCTCGGCCCGAACCTCGGCGTGGTCGAGCTCACCATCGCGCTGCACCGGGTGTTCGAGTCGCCGAGGGACAAGGTGCTGTGGGACACCGGCCACCAGTCCTACGTCCACAAGCTGCTCACCGGCCGCCAGGACTTCTCCCGGCTGAAGATGAAGGGCGGCCTCTCCGGCTACCCCTCGCAGGCCGAGTCCGAGCACGACGTCATCGAGAACTCGCACGCCTCCACGGTCCTCGGCTGGGCCGACGGCCTCGCCAAGGCCAACCAGGTGCTGAAACGCGACGACCACGTCGTCGCGGTCATCGGTGACGGCGCCCTCACCGGCGGGATGGCCTGGGAGGCGCTCAACAACATCGCCGACGCCCGGGACCGCCCGCTGGTCATCGTCGTCAACGACAACGAGCGCTCCTACGCGCCGACCATCGGCGGCCTCGCCAACCATCTGGCGACCCTGCGCACCACCGACGGCTACGAGCGCTTCCTGGCCCGCGGCAAGGACCTCCTGGAACGCACCCCGGTCGTCGGCCGGCCCCTGTACGAGACGCTGCACGGCGCCAAGAAGGGCCTGAAGGACTTCATCGCCCCGCAGGGCATGTTCGAGGACCTCGGCCTGAAGTACGTCGGCCCCATCGACGGCCACGACATCGAGGCCCTGGAGTCCGCGCTGGCCCGCGCCAAGCGCTTCGGCGGCCCGGTCATCGTGCACTGCCTCACCGAGAAGGGCCGCGGCTACCAGCCCGCCCTCCAGGACGAGGCGGACCGCTTCCACGCCGTCGGCAAGATCCACCCGGACACGGGCCTGCCGATCGCCACCTCCGGCGCCGACTGGACCAGCGTCTTCGGCCAGGAGATGGTCGAGCTGGGCCGGGAGCGCGAGGACATCGTCGCCATCACGGCCGCCATGCTCCAGCCCGTCGGCCTCGACAAGTTCGCCAAGGCCTTCCCGGAGCGGGTGTACGACGTCGGCATCGCCGAGCAGCACGCCGCCGTCTCCGCGGCCGGCCTCGCCGCGGGCGGTCTGCACCCGGTGTTCGCGGTGTACGCGACCTTCCTCAACCGCGCCTTCGACCAGGTCCTGATGGACGTCGCCCTGCACCGGTGCGGAGTGACGTTCGTGCTGGACCGGGCCGGCGTCACCGGCACCGACGGCGCCTCCCACAACGGCATGTGGGACATGTCGATCCTCCAGGTCGTCCCCGGCCTCAGACTGGCCGCGCCGCGCGACGCCGACCAGGTGCGCGCCCAGCTGCGCGAGGCCGTGCAGGTCACCGACGCGCCGACCGTGGTCCGCTTCTCCAAGGGCGCCGTCGGCCCCGCCGTCCCCGCCGTGGGCCGGGTGGGCGGCATGGACGTGCTGCGCGAGCCGGGCACCGACACCCCGGACGTGCTGCTGGTCTCGGTGGGCGCCCTCGCGCCGATGTGCCTGGAGATCGCCGGCCTGCTCGACCGGCAGGGCATCACCACCACTGTCGTCGACCCGCGCTGGGTCAAGCCCGTCGACGAGGCCATGGCCCCGCTCGCCGAGCGGCACCGCGTGGTCGTCACCGTCGAGGACAACTCCCGCGTCGGCGGCGTCGGCTCGACGATCGCCCAGGCCCTGCGGGACGCGGGCGTCGACGTCCCGCTGCGTGACTTCGGTATCCCGCCGCGCTTCCTCGATCACGCCTCCCGGGCCGAGGTCATGGCCGAGATCGGGCTCACCGCCCCCGACATCGCCCGCCAGGTCACCGGCCTGGTCTCCCGGCTGGACGGTCGGTACGGCAGCGCCGCGGCCGAGGTCGACTCGGTGGAGTCCGCGCGCGACTGACGCCGGGCGACGCGTCCGAACGGGCCGCTTCTACCCCCACGAAGGGTGGTAGAAGCGGCCCGTCTGCGTGAATCCGGCCGTGCCGGGGCATACGGATTACGCCCCCTCTCGATCATGTCGAGGACGACACAGCGTGGGAGGTACGCCCGTGACCAGCACCCTCTTCCGGACGAAGAAGGTCGAGCAGTCCATCCTCGATACCGAGGAGCCAGAGCACGCGCTCAAGAAATCGTTGTCCGCGCTGGACCTGACCGTCTTCGGCGTCGGCGTCATCATCGGCACCGGCATCTTCGTCCTCACCGGCACGGTGGCCAAGAACAACGCCGGCCCCGCCGTGGCCCTGGCCTTCGTCGTGGCCGGGGTCGTCTGCGCGCTCGCCGCGCTCTGCTACGCCGAGTTCGCCTCCACCGTCCCGGTGGCCGGCTCCGCGTACACCTTCTCCTACGCCTCCCTCGGGGAACTGCCCGCCTGGATCATCGGCTGGGACCTGGTGCTGGAGTTCGCGCTCGGCACCGCGGTGGTCGCGGTCGGCTGGTCCGGCTACATCGCCTCGCTGCTGGACAACGCCGGCTGGCACCTGCCGGCGGCGCTCACCGGACGGGAGGGGGCCAACGGCTTCGGCTTCGACATCCTCGCGGCCGCCCTCGTCCTGGTCCTCACCGGCATCCTGGTGGTCGGCACGAAGCTCTCCGCGCGCGTCACCGCCGTGGTGGTCGCCATCAAGGTGACCGTCGTCCTGGTCGTGATCATCGCCGGCGCCTTCTTCGTCGTCGGCGACAACTACCACCCGTTCATCCCCAAGGCCCAGCCCGTGCCGGCGGGCGGCGGCCTCAAGTCCCCACTGATCCAGCTGATGTTCGGCTGGGCGCCGTCCAACTTCGGCGTGATGGGCATCTTCACCGCCGCCTCCGTCGTCTTCTTCGCCTTCATCGGCTTCGACGTGGTGGCCACCGCGGCCGAGGAGACCAACAACCCGCAGCGCGACATGCCCCGCGGCATCATCGGCTCGCTCCTCATCTGCACCACGCTCTATGTCGCCGTGTCGATCGTCGTGACCGGCATGCAGCACTACACCAAGCTGTCCGTGGACGCCCCGCTCGCCGACGCCTTCAAGGCCACCGGGCATCCCTGGTTCTCGGGCTTCATCAGCTTCGGCGCCGCCGTCGGCCTGACGACGGTCTGCATGATCCTGCTGCTCGGCCAGACCCGGGTGTTCTTCGCGATGAGCCGCGACGGCCTGCTGCCCCGCTTCTTCTCGCAGGTCCACCCGCGGTTCAAGACCCCGCACCGGCCGACGATCCTGCTCGGTGTGATCATCGCGATCCTCGCCGGCTTCACCAGCCTCAGCGAGCTCGCCGAACTGGTCAACATCGGCACGCTGTTCGCGTTCATCGTGGTCGCCATCGGTGTGGTCATCCTGCGCAGGACCCGCCCCGACCTGCCGCGCTCCTTCCACACCCCGCTGGTGCCGTTCCTGCCGATCGTGTCGGTGCTCGCCTCGCTGTGGCTGATGCTGAACCTGCCGGCCGAGACCTGGCTGCGGTTCGGCATCTGGATGGTCATCGGCTTCGCCGTGTACTTCCTCTACGGCCGCTCCCACAGCCGGCTGGCCCGGGGGGAGAGGACCCCGGCCGGTTCGGCCACCGAGTAACCGCGCCGCCCGGCACCCGGCCCCGCACCCCCGCCCCGGCGGAGCGTGTGGGGCCGCGCCGTGTCCGGCGGGGGAGGAGCCCCGAGCCGTAGGACCCCGGGGGCACGGCACGGGTCACGGGCGGCACGTGGGGCGGGCGGGCCGGTACCGGACCGTAGAACACCGCGCGGTGGACGGCCCGCTACGGCCTGACGGTCCGCGGTCCCGTCACCCGTGCGCCCAACTCGCCCACCCGCCGACGCAGTTCGCGGTCGGCGGTGACCGCGAGCACCGGACGCCCGGCGGCCCCGGCGACCAGGGCGACGATGTGGTCGTCGCCGCTGCCGGGCGCGGACTCGACCCGTACGCCGGGTACGGACTCCACTCCGCGGGCGCCGCCCTCGACCACGAGGACGATCTCCACCGGACCCTCGTGTTCGGGCAGTCCGTCGGCCGCCAGCCGGTCCCGGAGCCGTTCCGCCGCCCCGCGCCGGTCCCGCCACCAGCCGTCGGGCACCGATCCGACGACGTTCGCGGCGTCGACGACCACGAGGAGCGGAGGGTTCTCGGCCGGGGACTCGTCCATGGGGCAAGGGTCGCACGGGGTGCCCCGCACGAAGGCGGCGCCGGGGCCCCGGCATACAGTGATCCGGTGAACGGCGACTGGCTCACGCGCGGCCGAGACGGCCGCCTCAGTGTCTATCTGCCCTCGGGCGACGCCGTCCTGTGCCGGGCGGAGCGCGGCCCGGGCGGCCCGTGGGCCCCGCCCCGGAGGGTGGGCGGTGACCAGCGGCTGCACGCCGGGTTCGCGCTCGGGCAGGGCAGCGACGGCTACGCCCATCTGGTCGCCTGGCGGCCCACCGTGTCCGGCGAGTCGGGCCTCGTCCACTCCACGCACTTCCGGCCGCGGCTCGCCGCCCTGGACTGGAACCCCGTCGGCCATCCCGACAAGAAGGGCGAGCGCACCGGTACCCCGGCCGTCGCCGTGGACGACGAGGGTCGCGCCCATGTCTTCGTCCGCAACAAGGGCGGTGGGCTGAGCATGCTCGCGCAGAAGGAGAAGGGCGGTTGGGGTCCCTGGCGCGACCTCAAGGGAGGGGACGTCCATGACGAGCCGGCGGCGGTGACCGGTGAGTCGGGGCGCGTCGAGGTGTACGCGGCCGTCCCCGGCGCCGTCCTGCACTGGCGGCAGGAGAAGCCGGGCGGCCAGCCGGTCCTGGAGGAGGCGATGGAGGTGGCCGTCCGCCCGGGCACGCTCCGCGCGCTGGCCACCTCCGAGCGGAGCACCACCCTCTTCTTCACCGACGACTCCGGCGAGCTGTGCGCCTGGCGTCCGGGCGGTGCCCCGGTCCCCCTGCTCACCGCCGCCGGACCCGGCCCGGTCTCCGCCGTCCGCTGTGAACTGGACGGCTACGACTGCACGTTGCTGGCCCAGCGCTCGGCGAGCGGCCGGGTCGCCTTCGCCGCGTACCCCACGGAGCAGGAGTCGGCGGGCGCCTGGTGGGCCGAGTCCGGGCCACAACTCCCCGCGGACGCCGAGGTGTCGACGGCGCTCGACGAGGACGGCCGGGTGGTCGCGGCCACGCTGTCCCCCTCGACCGGCCGCCTGCTCCTGACCCGCCGTAAGGACGAGCCGGGGCTGGCGCTGGAGGCGTGGCGGGAGATCTGAGGGGGCCGGACGGAGGGCGGAGGGGTGCACGGCCGGTCACCTTCCCGGGCGGACGGTTCTCCGCCGGGTGGGCGGGTCGCCTGCGCTCCGTCCAGCCGCCGGGCCGCACGGACCGGTGCCCGCCGGTGCGGCCCGGAGGTCAGGAACTCCCGCCCGTGGCCGGGGACTTCTTCGCCGACTCCGGGATCTGCGTGTCGTTGCGCAGCGCCTTCCACAGGGTCGACGCCTGCGGCTCGGCGGCCACCACCCGGTTCGGGTCGATCTTGTCGTACGCCACCGGGAGCATGATCGTCTCCATGCTCGACGGGTCGACCCCGTTCAGGCTGCGCCCGAACTTCGCGAGCTTGGTGAGCGAGGCGAGGTCGGAGTCGGTGGTGAGCGCCGTGGTGAGCTGGTCGGCGATCTTGTAGGTCTTCGTGGGGCTGCCCAGCAGGTCCTGCTTCTTGATCTCGCCCAGCAGGGCGATCATGAACTGCTGCTGGAGACCGATGCGTCCGAGGTCGCTGCCGTCGCCGATGCCGTGCCGGGTGCGGACGAACTGCAGGGCCTGGGTGCCGTCGAGCCGGTGTGTCCCGGCGGTCAGGTTCAGGCCGCTGGAGCTGTCGTGGATGTCCTGGTCGACGGTGACGGTGACCCCGCCGATGGCGTCCACCAGCCCCTTGAAGCCGGCGAAGTCGATCTCGACGTAGTGGTCCATGCGGACCCCGGAGATCTGCTCCACGGTCTTGACCACGCAGGCCGGACCGACCTGCGAGTAGATGGAGTTGAACATCACGCGCTTGGCGGAGGCCACGGTGGAGCCGTCCGCCTTCTCGCACTCGGGCCGGGTCACGAGGGTGTCGCGCGGGATGCTGACGGCGACGGCCCGCGTGCGGCCCTCGGGTATGTGCATCACCATCGCGGTGTCGGAACGCGCCCCGGAGACCCTGGCCTTGTCCAGGGCCGCGTTCGCGCCGGCGCGCGAGTCGGAGCCCAGGATCAGGATGTTCTGCCCCGAGGTGGGCAGCTTCTCGGGCCGGTCGTCACCGATGGCCCGGTCGATGTCTACGCCCTTGATGTTGCCGTCGAGGTCCCGGTAGAGCCAGTAGCCGGTGCCGGCGGCGGCCACGAGGACCACGACCAGGCCCAGCAGGATCCATCTCCCGACCCGGCGGCGGCCCGTCCGCTCGCGCTTGCGTCCGCGGCCGCCCGCCCGCCCGGACGGTGTGTCGTCGTCGGTGTCCTGGGGCGTCGAGACATGGCTCATCCTGGTCCGGGTCCTCGCTGTTCGTGCCCGAAAGGGCGGCGGTGCGTGCGGTGGTGAGGACTCGGGTGGGGGAGGCCGGTCCGTACTGCTCGATCGACCCAGAACTATAAACAGATCCCAGACCGGTCATGTTCGGATCGTGATCGAATCGTGAACAGAAGCCGAACAAGCCGCATCCGGTCACAAGCCGGCCGATCCCGGACGAGTCGGCTCCGGAAGGCCGCCCGGCCGCGTTCGCTCCACCCGCTCAGCAGGGGAACTGGTGAACGAGCGGCATATGATGGCGCGGAATTTCAGGGTTTCCACGGCCGTGACGCGGCGGGCTTCAGGAAGGTGCACCAGGCCATGCGGAGAAGGTCGGCAGGCTCCGCGGGCGCCGTCCGCCCGGTCTCTCCCCCCGTGCGGGAACAGGGCCGCGTCGCCTCTGGAGCCGCCCACGGCGGCTGGCTCACCCTCGGCCGGGACGGCCGGCTCAGCCTCTACGCCCCCACCGACGGCGGGCTGCTGCGCTGGACCGAGACCACCCGCGGCGGCCCCGGATGGAGCGCCCCGCACTTCGTGGCCGTGGCCGGACTGACCCACCTGACGGTGGCGCAGGGCGCCGACACCTACGTGCACTTCCTCGGGCGCCGGGAACGCAACGGCGCCGACGGCTCCCGGAGCGTGGACGTCGTGCATGCCGTCCAGTACCAGACCGGGCTCGCCGTCTCCGACTGGCGCTCGCTCGGCAACCCGCACCAGGGCGAGCAGGGCCGCGAACTGGGGCCGCCGACCGGGGCGGTCGCGCCGGACGGCACCGTGCACGTCTTCGCCCGCGGGGCGCACCGCGGCCTGATGCTGCGCCGCGAGGCCCCGAACGGCAAGTGGCGCGCCTGGGAGGACCTGCGCGGCGGCGGCATCGACGCGCTGCCCGCGCCGGTCGCCCTCGCCGGTGGCCGCGTCGAGGTCTGCGCCGCCGCCGAGACCGGTGTGCTCGTGTGGCGTCAGCTGGAGCCGGGCGGGGACTTCTCGGGTCCCCGCGGCTTCGCGCTGCACCCCTCGCCGGGAACGCTGGCCGCCCTGGAGACCGGGCCCGAGCGGGCCACGTTCTTCTGGACGGACGCCGAGAGCGGCGGTGCCGCCGCCTGGCGGGCCGGCGGCTGGCCCGTCACCCTGGGCTTCTCCCCGGCCCGGGTGCCGTACGGGGTGCTGCGCGCGTCGGTCGACGGCTACGACTGCGTGGTCCTCGCCTGCCGGGACGGCGACGGCACGGCCGTGCTCGGCGTGGGCGGCGCCGAGGGGGAGTCCGACGGCCTCTGGTGGTACGCGCTTGCTGAGGCGTGCCAGGGCGCACCGGCGCTGGCGCTCGACGGCGCGGGCCGAGTCGTGATGGCGCTGATCGGTCCCGACGGGGTGCCGAAGGTGGCCCGGCAGGAGAACGGTTCCGGCCTCACCCTGACCCGCTGGCACCGGCTCTGATTCTTCCGGGGTCGCCGCGTACTGGTTGCCCGGGGCATATGACGTGGATCTCACTCATGCCCATCTCCCTTGCCAGCGCCATGCCTTAGTGCGTCCAAAAGGTGAACGAGTCATTAACGGACCTTGACCATTCGTCAAGGCGACATAAGATGTGGCAATCCTGTGACCGCAGGTGGAGGGGGCTCGACCGCGGTCAGGGAGGCGTGTGATGCCCAAGACGGCAAGGGGGCCGGACGGGCGCGCCGTTCAGGGGGGCCCAGCTGTCACCGGCCGGTGTCCCGGGGGTGAATTGTCTGGGTAGGAGTATGAGTTGGCGGAACATCCGCGTCTGAGTGTTGTCGTGCCCTTTCAGGACGTCGAGGTGTACCTCGCCGAATGTCTGGAATCGATCGCACGCCAGTCGTTCCGTGACTTCGAGGTGATCCTGGTCGACGACGGATCCACCGACGGCTCCGTCCGGATCGCGGCCGACTTCTGCGCTGCGGACAAGCGCTTTCGGCTGATCCGGCAGCACGCGCACGGTCCGGGCCACGCCCGCAACACCGGTCTGCGCTCCCTGCACCCCCGCGGTGAGTTCCTCGCCTTCGTCGACGGTGACGACGTCATCCCCGAGTACGCCTACGAGCTGCTGGTCCGCACCCTGGAGGAGTCCGGCTCGGACTTCGTCTCGGGCAACGTGCAGATGATGAACTCCACGAAGAAGTGGCAGTCCCCGCTGCACAAGGGCCCGATGCAGAAGAACTGGCGCGGCACCCACATCACGAAGTTCGACGCGCTGATCTACGACCGCACCGTCTGGAACAAGGTCTTCCGGCGGAAGTTCTGGGACCACCACCACATCGCGTTCCCCGAAGGCGTCCTGTACGAGGACTCCTGGGTCAACATGTACGCGCACTTCCGCGCCGCCAAGGTCGACGTCCTCACCGACGTCGTCTACTTCTGGCGCCGGCGGGACGGCGGCGCCGCCCCCTCGATCACCCAGCGCCACACCGAGCTGTCGAACCTGCGGGACCGTGTCGCCGCGGTGCGGTCGGTGAGCCGGTTCCTCGCCGACCGGCGCTCGAAGCAGTACGAGGGCAGCAAGCGCAAGTACGACCTCGCCTGTCTGAAGTCCGACCTCATGCTCCACCTGAAGGTCCTGCCGGACGCCGACGAGGAGTACCAGCAGGCGTTCATGGAGTGGGCCAACGAGTTCCTCGACGAGACCGACCTCACCATCATCGACGAACTGCCCGCCGACGCCCGGGTCAAGTGGCTCCTGGTGCGCGACCGGCGGCTGGCGGAGCTCCTGGAGGTCGTCCACTTCGAGCGCAAGGGCGGGCCGATGCCCGTCCACCGGCGGTTCCACCGCTACCTGAAGTACCCCTACCTCGGGGACCGCAAGGTCGGCCTGGACAAGAAGGCCTACCGCCTCGACAAGGAGTTCTCGCTGCACGGGACGCTGAACGGCGCCCGCTGGAGCGACGACGGCCACCTGCTGACCCTCACCGGCGCCGCCTACGTCCGCTTCATCAACGTCCACAAGAAACACATGTCGGTCAAGGCGATCGCCCTGCGGAACAAGAAGCAGGGCCGGATGGTGGTCGCCACGGCGAAGACCACCCACGCGCCACAGGCCACCGAGCACTCCAAGCAGAATCGTTACTGCTACGACTGGGCCGGCTTCGAGGCGCGCATCGACACCACCCGGCTCAGGCGCAAGGGCCAGTGGGTCGAGGGGACCTGGGACGTGGCGGCCGGGGTCCTGAGCCGCGGTCTGTTCCGCTACCGGGGCATCGACCGCGGCGGCGCCGGATCGGCCGCCAACCCGCCGTACCGCTATGTCGACAAGAACACCCGTGTCCTTCCGGTGTTCGTGCAGGGCAAGCTCAAGCTACGCGTGGAGATCGTGCGCTGCCGGATCACCGGCCACCGTGTCACCGGTGACCAGCTGGAGCTGCGCGGTGTCTACCTCGGCCCCACGGTCCCGGAGTGGGGCCGGCTGAGGGTCACCAGCATGAGCGGGGCCGGACAGCACGACGCCCGCGCGCACTTCACCCCCGGCGGCGACGGGTGGTCCTCCTTCAGCGCCCGGATTCCGCTGCGCCTGCTGGTGCCGGGTTTCCGGTCCGACGCCCGGGCCGGCTCGGAGATCCCCAAGTCCTGGAGCATGGGCAGCAACGGCTGGAAGACCACCTTCCACGTCGAGGGCCGCAAGATGACCATGTATCCGGTCATGGCCCAGGAGACGCCGGACGGGCACTACCGCATGCCCGCCTCGCTCCAGACCCGCGAGGGCGACCGGGAGGTCGTGGTCCACCGCAACGGCTCGGGCTACCTCGTGCTGTTCGAGCGCGCCACCCTGCCCACCGCGACGGACGTCACGTGGCGCGACGACGGCTCCCTGGAGATAGGCGCCCGCTACCTGGCCGCCGACCGGCTCTCCGCCCAGGAGTACGGCGACGCCCACCTGGTGGTCCGCTCGCGCGCCCATGGAGCCGAACGCGCCGTCCCCCTCGTGTGGGACGGCAACACCTTCCGCAGCGTGCTGACCCCCGCCGCCATGCGGACCCTCGCCGGCGGCATCCCCCTCGCGGCCGGCCGCTGGGACTTCTTCCTGCGCCGGCAGGACCTCTCGGCGGTCACCCGCGACGACCGGCTCGACGACCTGACGGTGAAGATCGAGCAGGACCTCGTCGAGTCCTTCCCGCAGGACCGCACGGAGGGCGAACGCGGTTACGAGCTCCAGGCCGAGGCGTACGACCGGCTGTCCCTCCTCGTCCACTCGGCCATGCCCGACCACGCCCGCGGCCCCTACCGCCAGAAGCTGCTGCGCACCAAGGCCTACCCGGCGGCCCGCCGCGCGAAGGTGCGCCCGGCGATCCTCTTCGACGCGTTCAAGGGCACCCAGTACTCCGACAGCCCGCGCGCCCTGCACGAGGAACTGGTGCGGCGCGGCGTCGACCTGGAGCACCTCTTCGTGGTCCGCGACGACCAGGTCGAGGTGCCGCCCACGGCGAAGGCCGTCCGCATGTGGTCGCCGCAGTGGTACGAGGCGCTGGCCACCAGCCGGTACGTCGTCGCCAACAACCACCTGCCCGACTGGTTCCACAAGCGGGAGGGCCAGATCGTCGTGCAGACCTGGCACGGCACCCCGCTGAAGAAGATCGGCCACGACATCGAGGCCATCCACTTCGCCGACCAGCGCTACCTGGAACGGGTGGAGAAGGAGGTGCGGAACTGGGACATGCTGGTCTCGCCCAACAGCTTCTCCACCCCGATCCTCGAGCGGGCCTTCGGTTTCCCCGGCGAGATGGTGGAGAGCGGCTACCCGCGCAACGACATCCTGCGCCTGCCCGGCATGGAGCGGCGCGAGCAGGAGATCCGCCGCCGGATCGGCCTGCCGGAGGGCAAACGCGTCGTCATGTACGCCCCGACCTGGCGCGACGACCAGTTCTACGCCCCCGGCAAGTACAAGCTCGACTTCCGCATCGACCTCGCCGACGCCCGCGCCCGGCTGGGCCCCGACCACGTCCTGATGGTCCGCCGCCACCCCAACGTGGTCGACCCGGTCCCGGGAGCCGGTGACGGCTTCGTCTTCGACGTCTCCGACTACCCGGACATGGCCGACCTGTCCCTGATCACCGACATCATGATCACGGACTACTCGTCCCTGATGTTCGACTACGTGAACACCGGCCGGCCGATCCTGTTCTTCACCTACGACCTGGACCACTACCGCGACACCCTGCGCGGCTTCTACTTCGACTTCCAGCAAAGCGCACCCGGACCCCTGCTCGCCACCTCGGAGGAACTGGTCGGCGCGGTCCGGGACATCGACCGGATCCAGGAGACGTACGCCGAGCGCTACCGCTGGTTCCAGCAGGAGTTCTGCGACCTCGACGACGGTTACGCCTCGGCGCGGCTCGCCGACCGGATGCTCGTGGCCGGCGGCGACCTCGCCTCGGAAGACGCCCGGGCTCCCGCGGTCGGTACGGTCGCCCACCGCCACGTCGGGCGGCCGCTCACCCCGATCCGCTGGCAGGCCCAGCACTGGTTCGCTCCCCAGTGGCGCCCGGCACCGGCCCCGGCCGACGCCACGATCGGCGCGATCCCCGGCCAGGCCGCGCACGCCGACCGGACGGCACCGGCCCGCGGAGCCACCAGCGGGACGCAGCCGTACGCGTCGGCGGGCTCCCCCCGGGCACCGGCCCACGCCCGGCCCGCGACGGGTCAGACCGCTGCCGTCGGCCAGGAACAGCAGGACCAGCAGGCGCAGTTCGGGGCGGTGCGGCTCCAGCACGGCGTGGGCCGGACCCCGCGGAACCAGGGGGCCGGGGGCAGGCCCGTCGAGGACGTGATCGTGTGACTGCGGCACGCGCGCCCCGCCGGTGTCCGGACGAGCCGAACGACCGCGGCGCCCCATGAGTGCGCCCCACCCCGGAACACCACCGGCGCTCACGGGCGCCCGCACCCGGCGGCTGCGGACCGGGCGCCCAGGTGGTGCCGGCTCAGTCGGTCCGCACCCGCACCAGCAGCGCGAAGTGGTCGGAGGCACCGGTGTCACGCACCGTGCACCGCAGCCTGGGCAGGCCGGTGAACAGGTAGTCCAGCTTGTGCCCGGAGGCATGGGTGACCCGGCCGGCACGGGAGGAGGCAGACCTCTGGTCGCACTCCCGGTGGATCGTGTACGGCGCCGAAGGCCACACCCGGGACGCGGAGTTGGCGCCGCCCGGCGGATTGACGTTCAGGTCGCCGCCGTACACCGTGCGCCGCCGGGGTACGGCGGCCACCAGGGCCTTGAGCTGGTCGTCGCGGAACTCCCAGTCGGGGTGCGCCCGGTCGCTGCCCGCCGGACTCAGATGGGCGGTGCACAGCCGGACGTGGTGCGCCGCGACCGTGGCGCACAGGATGCCGCGCCGCAGGCCCACGGTCGGCTGCTGCGAGGGCACCGCGGTGACGTCGGACAGGGGATACGCGGCCAGGATCGCGTAGCCCGCGGCGCCCTGCCCGGAGCCGGCGCACCGCACGGTGGTGACGCGGCCCGAGCCGTCCCGCTCGGTGTAGGCCCGGAACGCGCTGTGCCAGGGTCGGCCGAGCGAGGTGCGCACCGCCGCCACGCCACCGGCGCACGCCTCCTGGAGGAGGACGGCCCGGGCACCGGCCCGGGTGGCGAGGTGCCTCAGCTCCCGCTGCTTCACGGCGCGGCTCCCGGTGTCCGCGCAGTTCCACTGCCGGACGCCGCACATGTTCCAGGTCGCCACGGTCAGCGTCCGGGCCGCGGCGAAGGACCGGTCGCCGCCCCCGGTCTGCGCGACCGTCACCGCCGCCGCGAGCCCCAGCAGGACCGCCGCCACGGCGACGGCCCGGCGGGCGCGCCGCGGACGCGGTCCGGGCGCGGGCCGGGCGGGTGTCGGGAGCATCCCGACATCATGGCCGCCCCGCCCACCGGACGCCACGCAACCCTTCCACCCCCGCGCAGCACCCGCACCCACCGGTCGGCCCAGCGGGCGCGGCCGCCGCGGGGCACGGGGACCGGCCGACTTCGCGACACGACGTCACAGAACCAGAGAGTGGATTCCGTACAGGTCACAGGCACCCTCGAACGGGCGGCAGTTGCTCGACGGCATCGAAGCCTCCGGGACCTTCCCGGTCGAGTACCGCTTCACCCACGCCCAGAAGGGCAACCGGCACCTGGTGGTCGTCTTCGCCAACTTCGCGGCGCCCGGCGACTACGGCTGGTCCAACGGCGTGTTCGACAAGCTGCGGGCCAACATCCTCTGGATCCGTGACAAGTTCGACGACAACCGCAGCTACTACCTGTGCAAGGAGATGGACTTCTCGCTGGAGCAGTCCGTCGTCACGCTCATCTCCAACGTGATGCGCGCCCTCGACCTCACCCCGGACTCCGTCACCCTGTGGGGCGGCTCCAAGGGCGGCAGCGCGGCGCTGTACTACGGCCTGAAGTACGGCTTCCGGAACATCGTCGCCATCGCGCCGCAGTTCTCGATCGGCACGTACGTCAAGAACGTCCATCCCCGTACGGCCCGTTACATGCTCGGCGAGGGGGTGCCCGAGGAGAACGTGCGGGTGGTGGACTCGCTCCTCCCCGACCTGGCGGCCTCCGGCGCGAACCGCGCGGCGAACATCTATCTGGTGTCGGCGGCCCAGGACGACCAGTACCCGGTCCAGGTGGAGCCCTTCCTCGGGCTCTTCCAGCAGTACGAGAACTTCAACCTGGTCTTCAGCGACTCCCCGCACATCGCCGACCACACGCAGGTCGCCGGACGCAACGTGCCTGTCCTCATGGGCATCGCCAACTTCCTGATCGACGGGATCGCCCCGCGCCTGGGCTTCGTGCGCAACGGCTACGAGGAGCCCGACCGCGACCGCTCGGCCATCACCTCCTACCTGTCCGCCACCTCGCTGGTGCGCGGGGCGGAGTTCCCGCCGCCCGCGGTGGCGGCGCCGGGGTCCGGTGCGGAGGTGCGCCGGGACGCCGTACGGTTCACCGGTCACGCGCGCGGCGCCCGCCGGGTCGTGGCCTGGGAGCACGGCAAGTACCTCGGCCAGACCGACGTCGCCCCCGACGGGAGCTGGTCCTGGGAGCTGGGCAGGGTCTGGAGCAAGGGCAGCCACCCGGTGAAGCTCTACGCGGTGGACGCCTCGGGCCACCAGTCGCAGCGGGTCGAGGTGCGGTTCACGGCGGTCGACGGCCCGGCCGGCGCCGCGGCCACCGCACCGGCCGGCCCCCGGGCGCCGGTCATGGACCGGGGGCCGGTGCTGTCGACCGTCGGCCCGGACGCGTCGGCGCCGATGGTGCTGGAGCCCGTGGCGCACGAACAGGTGCTGGACTCCCGGGTGGTGTTCGCGGGCGCGGCCGGCGGCGCCGTACAGGTCGGCTTCCGCGAGAACGGCGTACTGCTGGGCGGGGCGCCGGTCGCCGCGAACGGCAGCTGGTCGTGGGACGCGGGCCGGCCCTGGAGCGAGGGCACGCACGTCGTCGACGTCTTCGGCGTGGCCGTCTCCGGGGTCGAGTCGCCGGTGACCCAGGTCCCCTTCACCGTCATGAACGCCTCGGCCGGGTCCATGACCGGCTCGTACTACGGCGGGACCTACTGAGCGGGCGTCCGGGAAACGCGGAAGGGGGCTCCCGCCGACCGGCGGGAGCCCCCTTCACCGCTGTGAGCCGTCAGGCTGTCACGCCGGGACGCTCGCCGTGCCCGGGGCCAGGAACTTCCTTCCGGTCACCCGCTCCGACACGCCCTCACGGTCCAGGTACGGCGTGATGCCGCCCAGGTGGAAGGGCCAGCCGGCGCCGGTGATCAGGCACAGGTCGATGTCCTGGGCCTCGGCGACGACGCCCTCGTCGAGCATCAGCCCGATCTCCTGCGCCACCGCGTCCAGCACCCGGTCCCGCACCTGCTCCTCGGAGAGCACGGTGTCGCCCTGCTTCAGCAGCGCGGCGACCTCCGGGTCCAGCTCGGGCTTGCCGCTGTCGTACACGTAGAAGCCGCGCTTGCCCGCCTTGACGACGGCCGCGAGGTTCGGGGAGACCGTGAAGCGGTCCGGGAAGGCCCGGTTGAGGGTCTCCGAGACGTGCAGGCCGATCGCGGGGCCGACCAGCTCCAGGAGCACCAGCGGGGACATCGGCAGGCCCAGCGGCTCGACCGCCTTCTCGGCGACCTCGACCGGGGTGCCCTCGTCGATGACGTTCTGGATCTCGCCCATGAAGCGGGTCAGGATGCGGTTGACGACGAACGCCGGGGCGTCCTTGACCAGCACCGCGGTCTTCTTCAGCTTCTTGGCGACGGCGAACGCCGTGGCCAGCGAGGCGTCGTCGGTCTGCTCGCCGCGCACGATCTCGAGGAGCGGGAGGATCGCGACCGGGTTGAAGAAGTGGAAGCCCACGACCCGCTCGGGGTTCTTCAGCTTCGACGCCATCTCGGAGACCGACAGCGAGGAGGTGTTGGTGGCGAAGATCGCGTGCGCCGGGGCGACCGCCTCGACCTCCGCGAACACCTGCTGCTTGACGCCGATCTCCTCGAACACGGCCTCGATGACGAAGTCCGCGTCGGAGAAGCCCTCGGCCTTGTCGAGGACACCGGAGACCAGGGCCTTCAGGCGGTTGGCCTTGTCCTGGTTGACGCGGCCCTTGAGGAGCAGCTTGTCGATCTCGCTGTGGACGTAGCCCACACCCTTGTCGACGCGCTCCTGGTCGATGTCGGTCAGCACGACCGGCACCTCCAGGCGGCGCAGGAACAGCAGCGCGAGCTGCGAGGCCATGAGGCCCGCGCCCACCACGCCGACCTTGGTCACCGGGCGCGCCAGCGACTTGTCCGGCGCGCCGGCCGGGCGCTTGCCGCGCTTCTGCACCAGGTTGAACGCGTAGATGCCGGCGCGCAGTTCGCCCCCCATGATCAGGTCGGCGAGCGCCTTGTCCTCGGCGTCGTAGCCCTGCTGGAGGTCGCCGTTCCTGGCGGCGGAGATGATGTCGAGGGCGCGGTAGGCGGCCGGGGCCGCGCCGTGCACCTTGCTGTCCGCGATGAAGCGGCCGCGCGCGACGGCCTGGTCCCAGGCCTCGCCGCGGTCGATCACCGGACGGTCCACGACGATCTCGCCCTTGAGGACGGACGCCGTCCAGATCAGCGACTGCTCCAGGAAGTCCGCGCCCTCGAACAGGGCGTCGGCGATGCCCAGTTCGTAGACCTGCACACCCTTGAGCTGCTTGTTCTGGTTGAGCGAGTTCTCGATGATCACCGAGACGGCCTTGTCCGCGCCGATCAGGTTCGGCAGCAGGGTGCAGCCGCCCCAGCCGGGGACCAGACCGAGGAAGACCTCGGGGAGCGAGAAGGCGGGCAGGGCCGCGGACACCGTGCGGTAGGTGCAGTGCAGACCGACCTCGACGCCGCCGCCCATGGCCGCGCCGTTGTAGTACGCGAAGGTCGGCACGGCCAGCGCCGACAGGCGCTTGAAGACCTCGTGGCCGCCCTTGCCGATGGCCAGCGCGTCCTGGTGCTCCTTGAGCAGCTCGACGCCCTTGAGGTCGGCGCCGACCGCGAAGATGAACGGCTTGCCGGTGATGCCGGCGCCGATGATCTCGCCGGCCGCGGCCTCCTTCTCGACCTGGTCGATCGCGGTGTTGAGGTTCGCGAGCGAGGCCGGACCGAAGGTGGTGGGCCTGGTGTGGTCGAAGCCGTTGTCCAGCGTGATGAGCGCGAACCGGCCCGCGTCGAACGGCAGGTCGAGGTGGCGGACGTGCGCCGACGTCACGACCTCGTCGGGGAACAGCTCGGCCGCTCCCTTGAGGAGTTCAGCGGTGCTCACTTGTCGCCTCCGGCGTCCTTGTGGTGCGGGTTCTCCCAGATCACCGTGGCGCCCATGCCGAAGCCGACGCACATGGTGGTGAGGCCGTAACGGACCTCGGGCTGCTCCTCGAACTGCCGGGCCAGCTGCGTCATCAGCCGGACACCGGAGGAGGCCAGCGGGTGACCGTAGGCGATGGCGCCGCCGTACTGGTTGACGCGCGCGTCGTCGTCCGCGATGCCGTAGTGCTCCAGGAAGGCGAGCACCTGGACCGCGAACGCCTCGTTGATCTCGAAGAGGTTGATGTCCTCGATCGACAGGCCCGCCTTGGCGAGGGCCTTCTCGGTCGCGGGGATCGGGCCGTAGCCCATGACCTCCGGCTCGACGCCCGCGAAGGCGTACGACACCAGGCGCATCTTGACCGGCAGGCCGTTCTCGCGGGCGAAGTCCTCGCTGGCGATGATCGACGCGGTGGCGCCGTCGTTGAGACCGGCGGCGTTGCCGGCGGTGACCCGGCCGTGCACGCGGAACGGGGTCTTGAGGCCGGAGAGGTTCTCCAGGGTGGTGCCCGGGCGCATCGGCTCGTCGGCGGTGACCAGGCCCCAGCCCGTCTCACCGGCCTCGGCGTTGGTGCGGCGCACGGAGACCGGGACCAGGTCGGCCTGGATCTTGCCGTTGGCGTACGCCTTGGCGGCCTTCTCCTGCGAGCGCACGGCGTACTCGTCGGCGCGCTGCTTGGTGATGGTCGGGTAGCGGTCGTGCAGGTTCTCGGCGGTCATGCCCATGAACAGGGCGGACTCGTCGACCAGCTTCTCGCTGACGAAGCGCGGGTTCGGGTCCACGCCCTCGCCCATGGGGTGGCGGCCCATGTGCTCCACGCCACCGGCGATGACGGCGTCGTAGGCACCGAAGGCGATGGAGCCCGCGGTGGCGGTGACGGCGGTCAGCGCGCCCGCGCACATCCGGTCGATGGAGTAGCCGGGCACCGACTGGGGGAGTCCGGCGAGGATGCCCGCGGTGCGGCCGAGGGTCAGGCCCTGGTCGCCGATCTGCGTGGTCGCGGCGATGGCGACCTCGTCGATCTGCTTCGGGTCGAGACCGGGGTTGCGGCGCAGCAGCTCCCGGATCGCCTTGACGACGAGGTCGTCGGCACGGGTCTCGTGGTAGATGCCCTTCGGGCCCGCCTTGCCGAACGGGGTGCGGACGCCGTCGACGAAGACGACGTCCCTGACGGTACGAGGCACGATGGCTCTCCTCCAGGGTGCGGGATCTGCACTGCTGAGACACGCATGCGCTGAGCGCGCGCTCACCGCCATGCTACTTGTGGGTAACCAGACTGCCCAGTCCCCCCGCCGGGAGCGGCGAACGTCACACCCACCCGCACCCCGAAACCGTCCTGCCGGGAGCTGTCATGCGGCGGAGCCGTCGAGCTCCTCGGGGTCAGGACCGGAGTCGGCACCGGGTGCGTACCCGGTCGCTTCCGGTAATCGTGCCGAACAGTGTCCGGGGCGCGTCCGCGCCGAAGCCGTGCACGTCGTGGCTCATCGCCGGCAGGGCCGGACGGGGATCTTGGCGTGATCTCGACGTCCGTGTTCCGCCTGCGGGGCCCCTACGGGGCGCACTGGGAGACGATCTCGGCCGGAGCGATCCTCGCCTTCCTGCGGCGCGGCACCCGGGCGGCGGCCCGGGGCCGGGCCGCCCGTTACGCCTCGGGCTCGGGCTCGGGTGGGGCGGGCGCGGCCGGCGGGGCGGGTGCGGTCAACGCGGCCACCAGCACCGGGGTGACCTGCTCGACCTGCCAGGGCCGGGCCCCGTACCCGGTCAGCGCGGCGCTCACCGACTCGGCGTCCACCACCCGCGGCGGCTCCCAGCACACCCGCCGCACGGTGTCCGGCGTCATGAGGTTCTCCTGGGGCATGCCGAGCTGCTCGGCCAGCGCCGAGACCGCCGCCCTGGCCGCCGACAGACGCGCCGCCGCGACCGGGTCCTTGTCGGCCCAGGCGCGGGGCGGCGGCGGACCGGCCACCGGCTGGCCCGGCTGGGGCAGCGCGGCGTCCGGCAGGGCCTTCGCCCGGTCCACGGCGGCCTGCCACTGCTCCAGCTGACGCCGGCCGACGCGGTGCCCGAACCCGTTCAGCCCGGCGAGGACGTGCACGGTGGCCGGGACGGCGAGCGCCGCCTCCACGATCGCCGCGTCACTGAGCACCTTGCCCGGCGACACGTCCCGCCGCTGCGCGACGCGGTCGCGGGTCTCCCACAGCTCGCGCACCACGGCCAGCTGCCGGCGCCGGCGCACCTTGTGCATGCCGGAGGTGCGGCGCCACGGGTCCTTGCGGGGCTCGGCGGGCGGGGCCGCGGCGATGGCGTCGAACTCCTGCCGGGCCCACTCCAGCTTGCCCTGCCGGTCCAGCTCCTTCTCCAGGGCGTCCCGCAGGTCGACCAGGAGTTCCACGTCCAGGGCGGCGTAGCGCAGCCAGGGCTCGGGCAGCGGGCGGGTGGACCAGTCGACGGCCGAGTGCCCCTTCTCCAGGACGAAGCCGAGCACACCCTCGACCATCGCGCCGAGGCCGACCCGAGGGAACCCGGCCAGCCGTCCGGCGAGCTCGGTGTCGAACAGCCGGGTGGGCACCATGCCTATTTCGCGCAGACACGGCAGGTCCTGGGTGGCCGCGTGCAGCACCCACTCCGTGCCGGAGAGGGCCGCACCGAGGCCGGAGAGGTCGGGGCAGGCCACGGGGTCGATCAGCGCGGTCCCGGCGCCCTCGCGGCGCAGCTGGACCAGATAGGCGCGCTGGCCGTAGCGGTAGCCGGACGCGCGTTCGGCGTCGACGGCGACGGGGCCGGAGCCCGCGGCGAACGCGGCGATCACCCGGGCGAGGGCGTCCTCGTCGGTGACCACGGGCGGAATGCCCTCGCGCGGTTCCAGCAAGGGGATCGGCGCCTCCGCAGCAGATCCGCTGTCGTCCGGAGGGGCGCCTCCGGTGGTGCGCAGTGTGCTGTCTGCTGCGGTGTCTTGGGCGTCGGTCACATGTCAAGGGTATCCGTGTATGGACAGCGCCCGCCGACGGAACGTTCCGTCGGCGGGCGCCTGGGGGTCGTAAACCAGTCAGGTCGGTGAAACTTCCGGTTCACGACGGGTGGGGTGCACGGACGGGGAGCGTCGGGCGCTCCTGATTCACGTCCGTGAACTGCGGGTGCGGGGGTGTCGCGGGGGCGGATGAGGTCGGGGTCAGTGGATGATGCCGGTGCGCAGGGCCACCGCGACCATGCCGGCCCGGTCGCCGGTGCCCAGCTTGCGGGCGATGCGGGCGAGGTGGCTCTTGACGGTCAGGGCGGACAGGCCCATCGAGACGCCGATCGCCTTGTTCGACTGGCCCTCCGCGACCAGTCTCAGCACCTCGACCTCACGGCCGGAGAGCTCGCGGTAGCCGCCCGGGTGGCTCGGGGCGCCCGGGGGGCGGCGGTGCATGCGGGCGGCGGCCGAGCCGATGGGGGCGACACCGGGCCGGGTGGGAAGCCCGACGTTGGTGCGGGTGCCGGTGACGACGTAGCCCTTGACGCCGCCGGCCAGGGCGTTGCGTACGGCGCCGATGTCGTCGGCCGCGGACAGGGCCAGGCCGTTGGGCCAGCCCGCGGCACGGGTCTCGGACAGCAGGGTGAGGCCCGAGCCGTCGGGCAGGTGGACGTCGGCGACACAGATGTCGCGGGGGTTGCCGATGCGGGGACGAGCCTCCGCGACGGACGAGGCCTCGATGACGTCGCGTACACCGAGCGCCCACAGGTGGCGGGTGACGGTGGAGCGGACGCGCGGGTCGGCCACGACCACCATGGCGGTCGGCTTGTTCGGGCGGTAGGCGACCAGGCTTGCGGGCTGCTCGAGGAGAACGGACACCAGGCCTCCTGGGTGGGGGACGGGGCCGGCTTGTGGGGATGAAGCCGGGAGGAACCGTATTTTCAAGGTCACAGACGTCTTCGGCACCAAACCCATGGGCCTTTAGAGAATGATCACGATCTGGTGAGTAACAATCTGTGCAATTCGGACGCACGGTCGATCATTCGAAGACCGGACGGTTTCGGTACGAGTCGATACGCGGCCGAAAGTGGCCGTATCGACAAAGAGATGCCCAACGGCCGGTGTGGATGACGGGCTCGGACGAGGGGGTGTGCCGACGGGAGGGGGCGGCTACGGGAGGGGGCGGGCGGCCCGCGACGGTTCCGGTGGCGCGGCGAGCTCGGCGGAACCCGGCGGCTCGACAGGCCCGGCGGCTCCACAGGCCCGGCGGCGCGCGGGCCCGGAGGCGGGGTGGGTCGGTGGTCTTCGTCGTGCGGTCGGCCCGGCGCCGCAGCGTTCCGGTGCCGCCGTGTTCCGTACACGCCGACGGCCGGCCGCGCCGTGGAGGCCGCGGCCGGCCGTGCCGGCGGGTGCGGTGAGCGTGGGCGAACGGGAGGGGCGACGGGCGAGGGGCGGCCTCAGCGGGACTGCGGGCCCCGTCGCTGCGGGAGCGTCACCACCGAGGCGTCACCCGGTCCGGCCGGCGGCAGGCCCGCGATCTGAGCCAGCAGGTCGCACCAGGCGGCCAGGTGGGCTGCCGTGTCCGGAACGCCGCCCAGGCCCTCGCGGGGGGTCCAGGACGCCCGGATCTCGATCTGCGAGGCCGCCGGACGCTCCGACAGACCGCCGAAGTAGTGCGAACTCGCGCGCGTGACCGTGCCGCTCGGCTCGCCGTAGGTCAGTCCGCGGGCCTGGAGCGCGCCGGTCAGCCACGACCAGCACACCTCGGGCAGCAGCGGGTCGGCCGCCATCTCCGGCTCCAGCTCGGCGCGCACCAGCGTCACCAGACGGAACGTGCCGTGCCAGGCGTCGTGCCCGTCCGGGTCGTGCAGCAGGACGAGACGGCCGTCCGCCAGGTCCTGGTCGCCGTCGACGACCGCGGCCTCCAGCGCGTACGCGTGCGGGGCGAGCCGCTGCGGTGCGCGGGTCGGCTCGATCTCGATCTGCGGCCGCAGCCGCGCGGACCTCAGCGCGTCGACGGCCGCCCGGAAGGGCGGCGGCGCCGCACTGCTCGCATCCTTGTCCCCCTCCTTGGTGTCGTCTCCGTCAGCGCCGTCCGACAGTCGTCCCTGAGCCGCAGCCATGCGGGGAAGATTAAGGGGAACGGGGCCTCCGTGCGGGGAGGGACACCCGTGCGAGGGCCGCCTGTCCGGATCACGCCGTCCGGACGGGCCGGGCGGTGCGCCCCGCGGTCCGGCACCGCCGGTACGGCGTGCGAGACTTTTCGTCGTGAGCGCCAACCAGAACCCCGCGGGCAAGCAGCCTTCAGCGACGTACGAGTCAGCCTTCCTGAAGGCGTGCCGGCGCGAGCCCGTGCCGCACACGCCGGTGTGGTTCATGCGGCAGGCCGGGCGCTCACTGCCGGAGTACCGCAAGGTGCGCCAGGGCATCCCGATGCTCGAGTCCTGCATGCTGCCCGAGCTGGTCACCGAGATCACCCTCCAGCCGGTGCGCCGGCACAACGTGGACGCGGCGATCTACTTCAGCGACATCGTCGTCCCGCTCAAGGCGATCGGGATCGACCTCGACATCAAGCCGGGTGTCGGCCCGGTCGTCGAGAAGCCGATCCGCACCCGCGCGGACCTCGCGCAGCTGCGCGACCTCACCCCCGAGGACGTCGGCTACGTCACCGAGGCGATCGGCATGCTGACCCGCGAGCTCGGCGCCACCCCGCTGATCGGCTTCGCCGGCGCCCCCTTCACCCTCGCCAGCTACCTCGTGGAGGGCGGCCCGTCCCGCACGTACGAGAACGCCAAAGCGATCATGTACGGCGACCCGCAGCTGTGGGCGGACCTGCTGGACCGGCTCGCGGACATCACGGCCGCGTTCCTGAAGGTCCAGATCGAGGCGGGTGCCTCCGCCGTCCAGCTCTTCGACTCCTGGGCCGGCGCGCTCGCCCCCGCCGACTACCGGCGCTCGGTGATGCCCGCCTCGGCGAAGGTCTTCCGGGCGATCGAGGGCTACGGCGTGCCGCGCATCCACTTCGGCGTCGGCACCGGCGAACTGCTCGGCCTGATGGGCGAGGCCGGGGCGGACGTCATGGGCGTCGACTGGCGTGTCCCGCTGGACGAGGCGGCCCGCCGCGTCGGCCCCGGCAAGGCGCTTCAGGGCAACCTCGACCCGACCGTGCTGTTCTCCACCACCGCGGCGGTCGAGGCCGCCACCCGCGACGTGCTGGACGCGGCGGCCGGCCTGGAGGGCCACATCTTCAACCTGGGTCACGGCGTCATGCCGGCCACCGACCCGGACGCGCTGACCCGGCTCGTGGAGCACGTCCACACGCACACCGCGCGCTGAGCCGAAGGCCGTTCACCACGTGTGCCGGGGCCGTGCCCTCCTGCCGAACAGCAGGCCGCGCGGTTCCGGCGGCGGCGGGGTGCCGGGCCGCAGCGGCCAGGCGATCAGCAGACCGGCGAGGAAACCGACCACATGCGCCGCGTACGCCACGGTGCCGGCGTCGGACACGCCCTCCCCGGACGAGTAGACCGCCTGGAGCCCGAACCAGAAGCCCAGCACCAGCCAGGCCGGCAGTCTGAGCGGCAGGAACACCAGGAACGGCACCAGGACCCAGACCCTGGCCCTGGGATACAGCGCCAGATACGCGCCCAGCACCCCGGCGATGGCTCCCGAGGCGCCGATCAGCGGGTCGCCCGAGTCGGCGTTGAGCAACGCGAAGCCGTAGGAGGCCGCGTAGCCGCAGACGACGTAGAAGAGCGCGAAGCGCACGTGCCCCATGCGGTCCTCGACGTTGTTGCCGAAGATCAGCAGGAACAGCATGTTGCCCAGCAGGTGCAGCCAGCCGCCGTGCAGGAACATCGCCGTCAGCACGCTCAGCGGCGGGGACTTGTCGTAGCCGGGCGGGCCCACCACGCAGCCGGGCGCCCCCTGCAGGCTGGTCCCGACCTGACCGGTGGGGACCGAGCGCGGCAGCTGATGGTGGATCAACTCCTGGGGCACGGCGGCGTAGTGGTCCAGGAACGCCTGGAGGTGACACAGCTGGGACAGGTCACTGTCGCCCGTCACGGAACCGGCGAGGCCGGGCGTGAACAGGAAGACGAGCACATTCGCGGCGATCAGGGCGTACGTCACCCAGGGGGTGCGGCGCACCGGATTCACGTCATGAACGGGGATGACCACAAGGAAGTAGTGCCCTCATCGCGACCGCCGAACCGGTGAACGGCCGTGTCCGCGCGTGCGTATGTCCTCTCAACCGCCCGCGGCACGGGAAAGGCGGGCCGCGGGGACGACGTGAGGATCAGGCGATGAACGACCGAGTTACTCCTCCGATGCAGGCACTGCCCGACGGCGAGGCGGAGATCTCCCTGGTGGTCCGCCTGCCCTGGGAGGACGTGGCCAGGCTCGGCCAGGAGGCCGGCCGGCTGGCCACCCAGATGCAGCGCCCGGTGACCCTCGACGAGGCGGTGAGCCACCGGCTGCGCTCCGCCCGTTCCGCGGCGCACGCGAAGCCGGCCGGTGAGCAGCCGGCGCCGATGGCCACCGGCGCCATGACCTCCAGTGCCTCGGTGTCCGCGCTGCCGCCCCGCCAGCAGCCCGCCGACCAGGCGCGGCAGGCCATCGAGCGGATCAACGGCACGACGGCCTAAGGGGTTTCGGGCCGGCCCGCGGAGGCCCGTACCTTCGACACGGCTTTGCGGGCCGCCACCAGTACCGGGTCCCAGACGGGGGAGAACGGTGGCGCGTAGCCCAGGTCCAGGCTCGTCATCTGCTCCACCGTCATGCCCGCGGTGAGGGCCACGGCGGCGACGTCGACACGCTTGCCGGCGCCTTCCCGGCCCACGATCTGCACTCCGAGCAGCCGTCCCGTGCGGCGCTCGGCGAGCATCTTCACCGTCATGGGCGAGGCGCCGGGGTAGTAGCCGGCGCGGCTCGTGGACTCGACGGTGACCGTCTCGAACTGGAGGCCCACCCGGCGGGCGTCCTTCTCCCGCAGTCCCGTGCGGGCGATCTCCAGTTCGCAGACCTTGCTCACCGCGGTGCCGACGACGCCCGGGAAGGTGGCGTAGCCGCCGCCCACGTTGGTGCCGACGACCTGGCCGTGCTTGTTGGCGTGGGTGCCCAGCGCGATGTGCCGCTCCTGGCCCGAGACCAGGTCGAGCACCTCGACGCAGTCCCCGCCGGCCCAGATGTTCTCGTGCCCGCGCACCCGCATCGCCAGGTCGGTCAGCAGCCCGCCGTGGGCGCCGAGCGGCAGCCCCGCCGCCCGCGCGAGGGCCGTCTCGGGGCGCACGCCGATGCCGAGCACCACGACGTCCGCCGGGTACTCGGCGTCCCGGGTGAGCACCGCCCGCACCCGCCCGTCGTCCCCGGTGAGCACCTCGGTGACCTCGGCGTCGTCGACCATGGTGATCCCCATGCCCTCCATCGCCGTGTGCACCAGCCGCCCCATGTCGGGGTCGAGCGTCGACATGGGTTCGCTGCCCCGGTTGACGACCGTCACCGCGTAGTCGCGGTTGATGAGCGCCTCGGCCATCTCCACGCCGATGTAGCCGGCGCCGACGACCACCGCGCGCCGGCCGTCCGTGCGGGCCAGGGTGTCGAGCAGCGCCTGGCCGTCGTCGAGGGTCTGCACGCCGTGCACCCCGCGCGCGTCGCCGCCCGGCATGGCGGGGCGGATCGGCCGGGCCCCGGTCGCGATCACCAGTTTGTCGTACGACGTCCACGACTCGGCGCCGGAGTCGACGTCCCGCGCGCGTACCCGCTGCCCGGCGACGTCGATCTCCGTGACCTCGGTGCGCAGCCGCAGGTCGATGTCGCGCGCCCGGTGCTCCTCGGGGGTGCGGGCGATCAGGTGGTCCCGCTCGGTCACGTCCCCGCCGACCCAGTACGGGATGCCGCAGGCCGAGTAGGAGGTGAAGTGCCCCCGTTCGAAGGCCACGATCTCCAGTTCCCCGGGGCCCTTCAGCCGGCGTGCCTGCGACGCCGCGGACATCCCCGCGGCGTCGCCGCCGATCACCACCAGTCGTTCTGTCCCACGGCCCGTCGCGCTCATGCTCATGCGAACACGCTACGGCCGGAGGGCATTTCGCCTCTCGTCGGGCCCGCTCAGTCCGTGTCGCCGCCCTCCCGCGCGGGCTCGGGGCGCGGGGCCGGCAGGGGGCCCGGGACGGCCGTGGCGGGCGCGGTACGGGGGGAGCGGGAGCGGGAGCGGGCGAACCGCAGCCACCCCAGGACGAGCACCGCCGCCACCGCGGCGAACGGCAGGACCGCCGCCAGCGCCACCACGATCCAGCGCAGCATGGTCACGAAGGCGCTCCAGCCGCCTGACAGCGCGTCGGCGATCCCCGGGTCGTCGTCCGCGGCGGCCCTGTGCACCGGTCGTTCGGACAGCGACAGGGTGATCGTGGCCAGGCTGGTGCGGTCCTTCAGGGACGCCTGCTCGGCGAGCAGCGACTCCAGGTTCGCCTCGCGGGTGCTCAGCTCGCCCTCCAGCGTCACCACGTCACTGAGCTTGGTCGCCCGGTCCATGAGCTCGCGGACCCTGACGACGCTGGCGCGCTGCGACGCGATGCGGCTGTCGACGTCGACCACCTGGTCGGTGACGTCGCGGGCCTTCGCGTCGCGGGCGAGGAGCCTGCCCGCGCCCTCCAGGTCGGTGAGGACCTCGTCGTACCGGTCGACGGGCACGCGCAGCACCACGCGCGTCTCCTCGTCGCCCCTCTCGTCCCGGGACGTCGACTCCCGGCCGACGTAACCGCCCGCGGTCTCGGTGGTGGTGCGTGCCTCGTCGAGGGCCTTCGGCACGTCCTTGACCTGCACGGTCAGGGAGGCGGTGCGGATGATCCGGCTCGTGGGCAGCTTCGCCGGCGCGGTGGCCCCGCGGCCGCCCGACTTCCCCGCGCTGTCGGCGGCGGCCGCGCCCTGAGCGCCTTCCTCGGCGTCGCTCCGCGACAGGGCGGCCCCGTCGCCGCGGGAGCCGGAGTCGGAGCTGTCGGCGCCGCCGCAGCCGGCCAAAGCGAGCGCCGACACCAGCAGCAGCCCGGCGAGGGCGTGGACGGGTCGAGTGTGAGTTCGTGCGCGCATGTGGGCGTACCCCCCGGGGTGGTGACGACTGACGCTCCTTCGACGCCCGGGCGGTGCGGGACGTTGGCGTGTGCCGGTCCCGAAGAGGTCACGGTCCGGACTCGCGCCGGACACCACGGCCGGCACGCCGGGGCGCCGACGGGCTGTCAGTGGGGTCTGAGAGGGTGGGGGCATGCGTGATGCGGACACTCGTACGGGCCCGGAACAGGTCGTCGTCGTCGGAGCGGGCATCGCCGGACTGGCCGCGGCCCACCGGTTGGTGCAGCGCGGGGTGCGGGTGACCGTCCTGGAGGCGTCCGACCGGGTCGGCGGCAAGCTGCTGCCCGGTGACATCGCGGGCGCGCGCGTCGACCTCGGCGCCGAGTCGATGCTGGCGCGCCGGCCCGAGGCGGTCGCCCTGGCCCGCGAGGTGGGCCTCGCCGACCGGCTCCGCGCCCCGGCCACCACGACCGCCTCCCTCTGGACCCGCGGAGCCCTGCGCCCCATGCCCAAGGGCCACGTCATGGGCGTCCCCGGCACCGCCGGCGCCCTCACCGGCGTGCTGTCCGCCGAGGGACTGCGCCGCGTCGAGCGGGACGCCGACCTGCCCCGCACGGAGGTCGGCGAGGACGTGGCCGTCGGCGCGTACGTGGCGGCGCGCGTCGGTCGCGAGGTCGTCGACCGGCTGGTGGAACCGCTGCTCGGCGGGGTCTACGCGGGCGACGCGTACCGCATCTCGATGCGCTCGGCCGTCCCCCAGCTCTTCCTGGCCGCCCGAAGTCACCTCTCGCTCACCCAGGCGGTCCGCGACATCCAGGCGAAGGCGGCCGAGGCCCCGCAGCCCGGCCCCGTGTTCATGGGCATCGACGGCGGGGTGGGCGCTCTGCCGCTCGCGGTGGCGGAGTCGGTGCGCGCGCGGGGCGGCGAGATCGTCACCCGCGCACCGGTGACGGAGCTGCGCCGCGAGGCGTCCGGCGGATGGCGCGTCGTCGCCGGCGACCGGGTGCTGCACGCCGACGCGGTCGTGGTGTCCGTGCCCGCGCCGGCCGCCGCCCGTCTGCTGCGTGCCGAGGCCCCCGCGGCCGCCGCCGAGCTCGACGCCGTCGCGTACGCCTCGATGGCCCTGGTCACCCTCGCCTACCGCCGGGGCGACACCGCGCTGCCCGAGGGCAGCGGCTTCCTGGTGCCTCCGGTCGACGGGCGGACCATCAAGGCGTCCACCTTCGCCTCCCAGAAGTGGGGCTGGATCGCCGAGTCCGCCCCGGACCTGGTCGTCCTGCGCACCTCGGTCGGACGGCACGGCGAGTCGGAGATCCTCCGGCGCGAGGACGCCGAGCTGGTGGACGTCTCGCGGCACGACCTGGAGCAGGCGACCGGCCTGGCCGCCACGCCCGTCGAGACCCGCGTCACCCGCTGGGACGACGGCCTGCCGCAGTACCCGGTCGGCCACCACGCGCGCGTGGCCCGCGTCCGCGAGCACCTCGGCAAGCTCCCCGGCCTCGCGGTGTGCGGCGCGGTCTACGACGGTGTCGGCATCCCGGCCTGCATCGCGAGCGCGTACACCGCCGTGGAGCAGCTCACCGCCGACCCGGTGCGGAGCCGGTCCGCGGGCGCGGGAGAATGAGGACCATGAGTGACGACGCCCCCACCACCGAGTCCGGCAGGGTCCCGAACAAGGGCAAGCTGGCCAAGGACCTCAACGAGACCATCCGCTACACCCTCTGGTCCGTCTTCCGGCTGCGGGACGTGCTGCCCGAGGACCGCACGGGCTACGCCGACGAGGTCCAGGAGCTGTTCGACCAGCTCGCCGCGAAGGACGTGACGGTCCGCGGCACCTACGACGTGTCCGGTCTGCGCGCCGACGCCGACCTCATGATCTGGTGGCACGCGGAGACCAGCGACCAGCTGCAGGAGGCGTACAACCTCTTCCGGCGCACGAGGCTGGGCCGCGCCCTGGAGCCGGTCTGGTCGAACATGGCGCTGCACCGCCCCGCCGAGTTCAACCGCTCGCACATCCCGGCGTTCCTCGCCGACGAGACGGCCCGCGACTACGTCAGCGTCTACCCCTTCGTGCGCTCCTACGACTGGTACCTGCTGCCCGACGAGGACCGCCGCCGCATGCTCGCCGACCACGGCAAGATGGCCCGCGGCTACCCGGACGTCCGCGCCAACACCGTCGCCTCCTTCTCCCTCGGCGACTACGAGTGGATCCTCGCCTTCGAGGCCGACGAGCTGTACCGCATCGTCGACCTCATGCGTCACCTGCGCGCCTCCGAGGCCCGGATGCACGTCCGCGAGGAGGTGCCGTTCTACACCGGGCGCCGCAAGTCCGTGGCCGAGCTGGTGGCCGGGCTCGCCTGATCAGCGCGCCGGGGGCGCGGCCGGCACCGTCCGCGCCCGCTCGGTCCGCGCCCTCTGGGTCCGCGTCGGCTCGGGCTCCCGGTGCGGGGCGCAGGCGGCGCGCCGCTCCGGGAGCCGGCCCTCCAGCAGATACGCGTCCAGGTAGCCGTTGACGCAGGCGTTCCGGCCGCCCGCGATGCCGTGCGTGCCGGAGTCCCGCTCGGTCACCAGCACCGAACCCGACAGCCGCCGGTGCATCTCCAGGGCGCCGTCGTAGGGGGTCGCCGCGTCCCGCTCGGCGGCCAGGATCAGCGTCGCCGGCAGCTCACCCGGCCCGGTGCGCACGTCGAGCGGCTCCTGGCGCGGCGCCCGCCAGTAGGCGCACGGCAGGTTCGCCCACACGTTGTCCCAGGTCTCGAAGGGCGCGACCCGCGCGAGCCGGGTGTTGTCCCGGTCCCACACGTGCCAGTCCGTCGGCCAGGCGGCGTCGTTGCACTCGACCGCCGTGTAGACCGCGTTGCTGTTCTCGGCCTCCTTCGCCGCCTCCGGATGCGGACCGGCCTGCTCGATCAGGGGCCGCGGGTCGCCCTTCAGATACGCCGACAGCGCGTGCGCGCGGTGCGGCCAGTAGTCGTCGTAGTACCCGGCCGTCAGGAACGCGCTCTGCAGCTGGCCCGGTCCGACCGTGCCGCCCGCGGGCTTCGCGGCGAGCCGGTCGCGGGCCTTCTCGTAGCCGCGCAGCACCTGCTCCGCGGTGGTGCCCAGGCCGTACACGTCGTCGTGCCGGGCGACCCACGCCCTGAAGTCCGCCCAGCGCTCCTCGAACGCGGCCGACTGGTCGAGGTTGTTGCGGTACCAGACCTGGCCGGGGGCGGGGTTCACCGCCGAGTCGAACACCATCCGCCTCACGTGCGAGGGGAACAGCGTCGCGTACACGGCCCCGAAGTAGGTGCCGTAGGAGGCGCCCATGAAGGTCAGCTTCGGCTCGCCGAGCGCGGCCCGCAGGACGTCCAGGTCACGGGCGTTGTTGAGGGAGGTGTAGTGCCGCAGCGCGGCGCCCGCCCGCTCGGCGCATCCGCTGGCGTACGCCCTGGCCCGGGCGATGCGTTCGCGCTTGTACGCCTCCGAGGGATACGTGGGTGACTGTGCGGGCCCCTTGAAGAACTGCTTCGGGTCCTCGCAGGACAGCGGCGCGGAACGCTCGACCCCGCGGGGGGCATAGCCGACGAGGTCGTACGCCGCCGCGATCCGCTTCCACTCGGGGATCATGCCGACCAGCGGGAAGTACATGCCGGAGCCGCCCGGACCGCCCGGGTTGAAGACCAGGGCGCCCTGCCCCGGCACCCGGTGCTTGCTGTTGTGCGGGTCCTTGTGGGTGGCCGGCGCCCGGCTGACGGTCAGCCGGATCCGCGTGCCGTCGGGGCGCGCGTAGTCGAGCGGGACGGACACCGTGCCGCACTTCATCTCGCCCGGCAGGTCCTCGGCGTCGGGGCAGGTTCCGAAGGTGATCCCGGTGGCCCGGGCCCGCGCGGCGGCGAGCGCGGCGCCGCGCGCTTCCAGCGAGGCCCGGGAGAAGTCGGCGGGGGCGGGCGGTCCCGGCGCGTTCGGGGTGCCGCCGGCCGGGGCGGCGGCGAGGGCGGTCAGCAGCAAGGACCCTGCGGCCGTGTAGAGGGCGGGAGCTCTCATCGGGTGTCCCTTCGGTGCGCGGCGGCGACAGAAGGATGCTTGGTTCGCGCCCGGGGGAAGGCAAGCACCGTCGGCCGGTGTCGCCGCCAGTGCCCCCGTACGCCCCCGGTGCGTCAGTCGCGCCGGGACGGCTCGCGGTGCGCGAAGGCCGCGCGCAGCTCGGGTTCACCCACCGCACGGATCCCGCGGACGGCCACGGAGGCGAGGAAGTTCCGGTCGTCGCCGCCCGCGGTGCGCCTGCTCAGCGTGCCGAGCAGGCGCTGCCCGGCCGGGGACGCCCAGCGCGAGTACGGGTGGACCTCGACGCGCGCGATCGCCAGGCAGCTCAGGGTGAGCGTGAGCGGCAGCGCGAACCACAGGGCGACCAGAACGGAAGGCAGGTCCGACCGGGCCGGCGCCAGCAGCGCGGTGACGCCCAGCGCGAGAACGGCCACCGCGGCGAACCGCACCTGTCGCATCCCGGCCGCCACACTCGTCCGGGCGCCCTCGGGCACGGCGAGCCCGGCGCTGACCAGCCGGTCACCGATGCCGCGCACGGGGTCACCGGCCGCCGCGGCGGCCCGCAGCGGGGCGATGCGGGACTGGCCCTCCGGTCCGATGGCCCCGATCACCGCGCGCTCCAGGTCGTCCCGCCCGCGGGGGTCGACGACGGTCGCCCAGCCGGTGTGGGCCAGCAGCAGCCGCCGCTGCTGTGCCATGGAGACGAGCGTGAGGTCGGCGACCCGGCGGGGGCCGCCGGAGAGGAACGCGGCCTCGTACAGCGTCAGCTCGTGCTGCCGGACGTCCACCGGGGTGTCCGTGCCGCCCTCGTCGGCCGCCGTGCGGACGGCGGCCAGGCACAGCCGGGTGCAGGCGGTGCCGGCGGCGGCCCAGGCGAGCAGGAGAAGAAGGACCCAGAGCATGGGGGATTTCTATGCGACCGGGTCCGGAGATGGCCATGCCCTGTTCACGATCCGGACCGAGCGTCGTCGGTACGTGACGTTCCGCTCGGCCGCCGGGTCAGGGGGCCGACGGCGACGGGAGCGGAGTGGAGGCGGCCGGCGGCAGGGTGTAGCTGGGGCCCGGAGCCGGGACCCCCGGCAGGGCCGAGGCCGGAACGGCGGGCCCGGGCACGGGGGAGGCGCCGCCCGGCGGGGCGGAGGCGGGCGCCGCCAGGTCCCGGGCCAGGGCGTCGAAGTCGACGTACCCGGTGGCCTCCAGGATCTTGATGTGGTCCAGCACGGTGGTGTTCGCGTCGTCGGCGAGGGCGCGCACCAGGACGTTGCCGGTGCCGGCCCGCACCTGGGCGACGACCGAGAACACCCTGCCGTGCGCCAGCCGCAGGATGTTCGCGAACTGCCGGTCGAAGTCCACGCCCCGGGCCGCGTTCAGGGTGGCGAGCCACTGCTTCTGCTGGTCGTTCGGCTCGTTCGGCAGGGGGAGCACGAGCTTCGACGCCACGTCCCGCACCCGCTCGTCCAGGAAGGTGTGGCCCTCCACGAGGTGCCGGCCCGCCGTACGGACGGCCTCCGTGGTGCCCTTCTCCTCGGCCAGTCGGCCGGCGGGCAGTTCCCACAGGCCCGCCAGCCGGACCTTCGTGACGAAGTCACGGTCCAGCGCGGACAGCGGCCCGTACTGCGTCGCCACGGTCTGGGCGTCGCTCAGGACGCGCACGTCGGTACCCGAACGGTCGCTGTAGGACCAGATCGGGAAGATCAGCGCGGCCAGGGTCGCCGTCAGGCCCACGACGATGAGCCCGGTGCCGCTGAACATGCCTTTGCCATGGACGGGTGGTCGCGGTCGCAAGGTGCCTCCTGTCGCGACACCGCACGCGAGTGCGCTCGGGGTGCGGGATTGGCATATTACTGCGGAGTCGCAGTCAACTGCCGTACAGGGGCGAAAGGTTGCTCAGCGGACATTTCGGACGAATCGAAGGGTGTGAGGCGGGGGCGTACGGGGGTAAAAATGGAGGAAGTGTGTGGGGATCATGGTTCTGGCACGCGGAACCGGTCCCGGTGTTAAACCCGGCACACTCAGGTGGCCGGCAGGTGGACGGGCGGGGGCGCCGGGGTCGCCGGCGCAGCAGGACCCGGCGGGTCGCGCGCGCCAGCCGCACCGTCGGCCGGTGCGCGCGCGGCGCGGGGCCCGACCGCTCCAGCCACCACGCGCGCAGCTCCCGGCGGGCGCGCGCGTCCTCGGGGCGCCCGGCGAGCAGCAGCCGCCCGGCGAAGTCCAGCGCGTCGCGGCGGTAGCCGCCGGTCATCGGGGAGCCGTGGGCGTACGCCAGGAAGGCGGGCCGGTAGGCGGGCCCGAGGATGTCCGGGAGTTCGGGCGCGACCTTGGCCACGACGTCCGCCCGCTTCGCGGCCAGCGCCCGCGCCTGGACGCCCAGCCGCACCCGGTCGAACCCCTCGGGCACGGGCGTCCCGGCGACCAGCGAGGACAGCAGCGCGGCCTGCGCGAGAGCGAGGCGCTGACGGGCGGGGGAGGGGTCGGGGTCCGGACCGGTCGCGGGCCGGGCGGGCGGGCGAGGGGCGCCGCCCTCTGTACGGCGACCCGTGCCGACCGGGTCCGCGCCGGCCGGTCCGACTCCCGCACGACGCGTGCGCGTCGGGGCGGTCTCGGCATGGTCCGTGTCCGCGGGGCCGGCCTCCTCGCGATCCGCCTCCGTGCGATCTGTGCGCGAAGAGCCGGCCTCCGTACGATCCGTGCGCGTCGAGTCGGCCTCCGCACGGTCCGTGTTCGTCGGGGCCGGGGCGGCCCCCGCCCGGTCCGCTTCCCTGCGGCCCGCCGACACCGCGGACCCGATCGCCGTCAACTCCCGCTCCAGCTCACCGGGTTCGGGGAAGTTGTCGTCGCGTTCCAGGAGCACCCCGGGCGGGCGGACGCGCGAGGCGAGGTCGGTCAGGATGTCGAGGACCTCCCGCGGAACCGGGTGGGCGTGGCTGTCGTGCCAGACGCCGTCCCGGACGAAGCCGCCCGCGACATGGACGTAGGCGATGGCTTCGAGCGGCAGCTCCGCGAGGGCCTTGGCCGGGTCCTCGCCGCGGTTGACGTGGTTGGTGTGCAGGTTGGCCACGTCGATGAGGAGCCGCACCCCGGTGCGGTCGGCCAGCTCGTACAGGAACTGTCCCTCGGTCATCTCCTCGCCGGGCCAGGCGATGAGGGCCGCGATGTTCTCGACGGCGAGCGGCACCGGCAGGGCGTCCTGCGCGACACGGACGTTCTCGCACAGGACGTCCAGGGCGTCCCGGGTGCGCGGGACGGGCAGCAGATGGCCCGCCTCCAGCCGCGGGGAGGCGGTCAGCGCGCCGCCCGCCCGGACGAACGCGATGTGCTCGGTGACCAGCGGCGAGCCCAGCGCCCCGGCGCGTTCGGCGAGGGCCGTAAGGCGGTCCGCGTCCGGCCGGTCGGCGCCGCCGAGGCCCAGGGAGACGCCGTGCGGCACCACGGTGACCCCGCGCTCGCGCAGCCGCCGCAGCGACTCGGGGAGGTGCCCGGGGCAGAGGTTCTCGGCCACCGCCTCGACCCAGTCGACGCCCGGCATCCGCTCCACGGCGTCCGCGATCTCCGGCCGCCATCCGATGCCCGTCCCCAGTCGCTCCATACCCGTCCCCCTCCTCGGTGTCCTCGGCGCTCTCGGCGTTGTCGGCGTTGTCGGCGGTCGGGGCGTCTCAGGACTCTCGACGTTCTCGCTGCCCGCCGTGCCGCGCCGCGCGCCGTGGCGTGACCGGGGTATGGCCCCGCCGGCGGGGCCCGAACCCCTCGCCACGCACGTTCAGAGCAACATTTGAGGTTCGGGCGGCCGGTGCGCGGCGGGTGGTCAGCCGAGCACGTTGTCGGAGTCCGCCGGCTCGGGCCGCCTGGTCTCGACCGTGCCGGGCGGGGCGGGGGACGGCCGCGAGGTGGTCCGCACCCCTCCGCTCGCCTCGGCCGCCGGCACCGAGGGCGCGACCTGGCCGGGCAGCGGCGCCTCAGGGCCCGTCGGGCTGGCGGTGGAACCCGCGACCAGGTCGTTGGCGATGGCGTCGAAGTCGACCCGGCCGGTCTTCTCCAGCACCGTGATGTGGTCGAGGACGGTCTGGTTGGCGTCCGAGGCGAGCTGTCGCACCAGGGTGTTGCGCGTGGAGTTCCGGACGGTGCCGATGGCGGGGAAGATCTTGCCGTGGGCGGCCCGCAGCAGGTTGGCGAACTTGTACTCGTACGCGGTGCCGCTCGCCTCGGTCATCTCCTGGAGCCAGCCCCGCTGTTGGTCGGTCGGCACGTTGGGCAGCTCGACGTTGAGCTGCGCGGCGATGATCCGTACCCGCTTGTCGAGGTCGGTGTGGCCGACGATCAGATGGTCGGCCGCCTCCTTGATCGCCTCGCTGGGGGCGCGTTCGAGTGCCTGCTGCCCGGCCGGCAGTTCCCACAGGCCGGCCAGTCGCACCCGCACGATGAGGTCGCGGTCCGAGGCGGACAGCGGCCCCCAGGGGGTGCTGACGGTGCCGGCGGCGAGGTTCGCCTCGCCGGTGCCGGAACGGTCGGCGTACGACCACACGGGGAAGGCGAGCGCGCCCACGGTGGCGACGAGACCCGCGATGACGAGGGACGTGGCGTTGATCCGCTGCAAGGGGGCCTCCCGGAGTACCGACTGGTCCTCGGCGCGACGTACTCGGCCGGTGTCAGGAGGTACGAGGTGAGCGCCCGGGATGTTCAAGCGACGGAAAAAAACCTAAACGGCAAGCAAAGTCGCGGGTGTTGACCGAGCCGGACGTCCGAGCCGCCGATCGCGACCTGACACGCGCTCACCCGTGCCCGGCCTGCCGCGGAGCACAGCCCTACCGCAGGGCCGGGTGGTCGGCGACGACCGTGCAGGAGCCCGGGGCGATCTCCGTGAAGCCCGCGTCGCGCACCAACGGCAGCCCGGCGGCGGTCAGTTCGGGCCAGCGGGCCGGGTCGGCGGTGCGGACGGCGAGCGGGAAACCGGCGTCGCGCCAGGCGGTCCGCTCCTCGTCCGACAGTTCCCACCAGGCCAGTTGGGCGCCGTGGCCGGCCTGTGCCATCGCCTTGCCCGCGGACATGTCGAGGCCGGGGTTCAGCCACAGCACCGGCGAGGACCCGTCCGTTCCGGCCTGCGGCTCCGGGTCGTCGAGCTCGGTGCCGGAGACCTGGAGCCGGGCCAGGTCCTTCGGCCAGCCGTCCAGCGGCACGGGCGGGAAGACCCGCACCTCCGCCGCCTTGCCCGTCACCGTGATCCCGGGCAGCGCCTCGGCCCGCCGCCACTCGGCGCCCCGGGCCCGCCGTACGACCTTGCGGATCCGCGCGTCCTGCCAGTCCCGCACGACCTGCGCCCACTCGCCCTCACCGGCCGACCGTTCGTCGCTGAGTACGGCCAGCACGGCACGCGCGGCGGTCTCCAGGGCGTCGGTACGGGCGGGCGGCGCGTCGCGTTCGATGCGTACGACCAGGGGCAGGACGAACTGCGGCGCCTCGTCGCGGGCGCCGGACTCCGACTGGAAGGGGCTCTCACTCACGGACGCAGGCTACTTGACCCGCGGGGGGGCCACGGCGGGCCGGTGGCTCACCCCGAGCAGGCCGTGCGCTGGGCCTCCTGCCACGCGCAGACGGGGCACAGGGTGATCCCCCGGTGGGACTCCGGGTACTCCGTCGGCTTCCGGCACAGCACGCATTCCGCGTACGGCGGCCCGTCCGCCGCGGGCTGCCCGCTCGCGCCGGCCGGGCCGGGGGTGTCCTCGCCGTTCTCGCTCATCCCCCCAGGGTAGGCCGGTCAGTGCCGCCCGCCCGCGGCCCCGATCAGCTGGGACACCCTGACGAACCGGAAGCCCCGCGCGCGCAGTGCGGGCACGACGGTCCGCACCGCCCGCTCGGTCACCGGGGCGGCGCTGCGGGTGCAGTGCATGACCACCACCGAGCCCGGCCGTACGCCGTCCAGCACCTGCCGGGCCACGGCACCCGCGTCCGTCGCGAACGCGTCCCCGCTCACCACGTCCCACTGCACCGCGGTCACGCCGGTCGAGGTCAGCGCCTTCAGGGCCCGCCGGTCGTAGCAACCGCCGGGGAAGCGGAAGTACGGCATCGCGTCGGGCACCCCGGCCCTGCGGAAGGCGGCGTACGCGCGCTCGACGTCCTCGCGCATCCGGCCCTCGGACACCGTCGGCAGGCCGTAGCAGTCACCGGTGAAGGCGTAGTGGCTGTAGGAGTGGTTGGCGACCTCGAAAAGAGGGTCCCGGCCGATGGAACGCGCCTGGATCGGGTACTGCTCGGCCCAGCGTCCCGTCATGAACACCGTGGCCGGTACCTTCAGCGCCCGCAGGGTCGCGATCAGCTGCGGGTTGTCGAAGCGTTCGCCCTTCGCGGCCCGGGGGCCCTCGGCGGCGGTCATGTCGGCGTCGAAGGTGAGGGCGACCGTTCTGCCCGGCGTCCGGCGGCCGTTCGTGAAGACGGGGGTGAGCCCCGCCGGTCCGGGGGCCAGGGTGGGGGGCCGGGAGGCGGGGGCGGGGACGGAGGGGGCCGGAGGGGCGGGGTGCGGGGCGCGGGCGGTGCCGCAGGCGGTGAGGGCGGCGCTCAGGGCGCAGACGGCGGCGACACGTCGTACAAGAGGGATCACCCGAAAAACGTAGGGTGATTTGTCCTATATGAGGGTGAACGTGGCGGGAGTGCGCGCCGGAGTCACCCGCTCAGATGTCCCGCCGGTCCAGCGGCCGGGTGGCCGGTCCCTGCACAACCTTGCCGTCGGTGTCGAAACGGGAGCCGTGGCAGGGGCACTCCCAGGCCCGTTCGGCGGCGTTGAACGCCACGAGGCAGCCCAGGTGGGTGCAGCGCGCGGACAGGGCGTGCAGTTCACCCTCGTCGTCCCGGTACACCGCGAGCCGGTCGGCGCCCGCGCGGACGACGGCCCCGCAGCCCGGCTCGATCCCCTCCACCGGCTCGGCGGGCCGCAGCCGGTCGCCGACGAAGTGGCGGGCCACCTTCGCCTGGTTCATCAGGAACGACGGCGCCTCGCGCACGGCCGACCGCAGCCGGCGCGGGTCGTACAGCTCGCTCCACGCGCACTGCTCGCCGGTGATCAGGGCGGTGAGCAGCCGGCCCGCCATGATGCCGCCGCTCATGCCCCAGCCGCCGAACCCGGTGGCGACGAAGGCGTGACGGGCACCCGGATGCAGCGGGCCGACCAGCGGCACGGTGTCGGTGGGGTCGTTGTCCTGGGTGGCCCAGGCGTACGTCAGGTCGACGCCCGGGAAGTGCTCGGTGGCCCAGGCGCGGAGGCGGTCGAAGCGGGCCGGGGTGTCGCCCGTGCCGGGCGTGAAGTGCTCCCCGGTGACGACGAGGAGCCGCTGCCCGTCGGTGCCGTACGGTGCGGTCCGCACCGAGCGGGTGCCCTCCTCCGGCGTGATGTACATGCCGTCCGGGTCCTGGTCGGCGGCGACCGTCCCGGCCACCACCAGCTCCCGGCGCGGGGACAGGCGGGTGAACAGCAGGGCGCGGTCGAAGACGGGGTAGTGCGTGGCGACCACGACGTCCCGGGCGGTCACCGTCGCGCCCGTCGCGGTCGACAGCCGGCACGGCTCGCCCTCCTCCAGGCCCAGCACCGTGGTGTTCTCGAACACCCGCCCGCCGTGCGCGAGGAGGTCGGCGGTGAGGGCCAGCAGGTACTTGCGGGGGTGGAACTGGGCCTGCCCGGTGACCCTGACCGCGCCCGCCACGGGGAACGGCAGCCCGGTGTCCGTGGTGAAGGTCGCCGCCAGTCCCGCCGCCCGGGCCGCCCTGGCCTCCGCCTTGACCTCGTCCAGCCGGGACGCGTCGCGGACGTAGGTGTAGGCGCTCCTGCGCTCCCAGTCGCAGTCGATGCCGAGTTCGTCGACGAGCGCGGCCGCGTGCTCGACGGCCTCGTTCTGCGAGCGGGCGTACAGCCGCGCTCCCTCCGGGCCGCGGGTGCGGCGCAGCCGGTCGTAGACGAGCGTGTGCAGCGCGGTGAGCTTGGCGGTGGTGTGGCCGGTGACGCCGGCCGCGACGCGTCCGGCCTCCAGCACCGCGACGCTCCGCCCGGCGCGGGCCAGCTCCCGGGCCGTGCTCAGTCCGGCGATGCCGGCGCCGATCACGGCCACGTCGACGTCCAGGTCCTCGTCCAGCGCGGGGTGCGGGTCGCCGCCGGGAGCGGTCTCCAGCCAGTACGAGCCGTTGACGTGCGCGTTCTCGGTCATGGCCGCCGGGTACCCCGCCCCGCGGGGTTCAGTGTCCCCGTGTGATCCCCGGGCCCGCAGGGACGGAGACCTCGGTCCCCGAGCAGCAGCGCGCGGTACCGGGCCACGTCGAGGTCGGTTTTCGGACACCTCGGGTCCGGCGCGGTCAGATGGTCGAGGAGGAGCCTGCCGACCGCCTGGTTCCGGTACCACTTGTGGTCGGCGGGGATCAGGTACCAGCGGGCGGACGGCGTGGAGCACAGCTCCAGGGCCGGCGTGTACGCCTCCTGGTGGGCGGGCCACAGTGAGCGGTCCGCCGCGTCGCCGGGGCTGAATTTCCACCGCTTGCGCGGCTTGTCGAGGCGCTTGAGCAGCGGCGCCGCTGCTCCTCGTAGGAGAGGTGCGGGAAGCACTTGACCAGGGTGACGCCGTCGTCGCCGAGGGACTGCTCGAAGTCGTTGATCTCGTCGTGGCGGCAGTTGATCTCGTGGCGCGGGGCGAGGCTGTACCCGGGCGGCGAGCACGTCCTCGTAGGGGGAGCGGTCGAAGACGCCGGTCTCACCGGGCTCCGGAAGCCACTAGCGCACCCGCCGCAGGAACGGGTGCGCCCGCTCCTCGGGTGTGAGGGCCCGGAACGCCCTCACGCGGCAGCCGGACGGGTCGAGCCGGCCGACGACGTGCCTGACCGTGCCGCCCTAGCCGCTGTCCATGCCCTGGAGGATCAGCAGGACCCGCCGCCGGTCCCCCGCGGTGCTCGCCGCGAACAGACGTCCCTGCGGCCCGGCCAGCGCCTCCCCGATCCGGGCGGTGCCGGCGAGCTAGTGCCGTGACTGGAAGGGTTTGCCGGGAAGCTCGCGGCGTCCGGTGCGGTGCATCGCAAGGCGGAGCATCGCCCGCGTGCTGGATGTACTCGGGTGATGCGACAACGCGGCGTGGGGGTACCCCCGGCCGAAGGCTGGGGGAGCCGTGCCGGGCGTCGCGAGCCGGTGAACCTTTCCGGTCACGGCACTAGACGGCCTTGCCGCCCGGCGCGCCCGGAGTGGCCGCTGGGTCGTACGCGCCCGGGTCGGGCCGCTCGCCCCCCGGCACCCGCAGCAGCTCCCGCAGGTCCCCGGCCTGCTTCTTCGACGCCTTCCCGGCCATGCGGCGCTCCTTGTGGGCCGGCCCCTCGCACGCGCTCCGGACGAGCCGTGTCGCCGGAGTGCACGGCCGGACCGCCCCGCGTCGGGCGGCCCGGCCGTGCACCCGTGGGACGGTCACCGCTCGTGCGGGTGCTCCTGGGCCCGCTCCAGGAAACGCAGGAGTTCCACCGGGAAGGGCAGCACGAGGGTGGAGTTCTTCTCGGCGGCGACCGCCACCACCGTCTGCAGCAGCCGCAGTTGCAGCGCGGCCGGCTGTTCCGACATCTGCGCGGCGGCCTCGGCGAGCTTCTTGGACGCCTGGAGTTCGGCGTCCGCGTTGATGATCCGGGCCCGCCGCTCCCGGTCGGCCTCCGCCTGCCGGGCCATGGACCGCTTCATCGACTCCGGCAGCGACACGTCCTTGATCTCCACCCGGTCGATCTGCACCCCCCAGCCGATCGCTGGACTGTCGATCATCAGCTCCAGGCCCTGGTTGAGTTTCTCCCGGTTGGACAGCAGGTCGTCCAGGTCGCTCTTGCCGATGATGGACCGCAGCGAGGTCTGCGCCATCTGCGAGACCGCGAACCGGTAGTCCTCGACCCGGACGATCGCGTTCGTCGGATCGACGACCTTGAAGTAGACGACCGCGTCCACCCGCACCGTGACGTTGTCGCGGGTGATGCCCTCCTGGGCGGGGATGGGCAGCGTGACGATCTGCATGTTCACCTTGCGCAGCCGCTCGACCCCCGGGATCACCGTGGTCAGGCCCGGCGAGCGCGCCTCACCGACGACCCGCCCGAGCCGGAACACCACCCCGCGCTCGTACTGCTTCACGACCCGCGCCGCCGCCGCGGCGTACACCACGCCCGCGGAACCCACCGCCACGGCCGCCACCACCAGCTCCTGGAGCATGTCGCCCCCCTCTGCGAGAGGACCGTTCTGTGTCGTATGTCTGCTTTTTCAACGATATGCCCGGCGGCCGGTCCCGGGCCACGTCCGGCCCGGGACCGGCCACCCCGTGCGCTATCCGGCGGTGACCCGCACCGCCTCCGGGCCGGCCGCCGAGCGGACCCCTCCCGCCTCGAGCGAGGCCGACACGTGCGGGAGCCGCTCGGACCAGCTCTCCAGCGCCGTACGGCAGGCGTGGTCGAGATGGTGCAGACCCGACAGGTCCAGCTCGACGGGACGGTCCTGGGGCAGCGCCTCCAGAGCGTCGAGGATCTTCGGCAGCCGCAGGAAGGTCGCGTTGCCCGACAGGTACGCCTGGACGGGACCCGCGCCCTTGTCCACGACCTCCAGCCGGACGTGCGAGGCATCCCAGGCGGTCTTGGCGACCGCCAGCGCGAGTCCGATGAGCACACCCTCGAACATGCTGACCGCCACGATCGACACGGCTGTGACGACCAGGATCAGCGCCTCACCGCGGTGCTCGCGCCACAGTGACACGATCTGTCGCAGGGGGACGAGCTTGGCGCCGGAGTACACCAGGATGCCCGCCAGGGCCGGCACCGGGATGAGCCCGAGGACCTCCGGCAGCAGGGCCGCGAACAGCAGCAGCCACAGGCCGTGCAGCACCCGGGAGGCCTTCGTGCGGGCGCCCGCCTGGACGTTGGCCGCGCTGCGCACGATCACCGCGGTCATCGGCAGCGCGCCGAGCAGACCGCAGAGCGCGTTGCCCGTGCCCTGCGCGACCAGCTCACGGTCGTAGCGGGTGCGCGGGCCGTCGTGCAGCCGGTCCACCGCGGCCGCGCTGAACAGCGACTCGGCCGACGCGATGAGGGTGAACGCGACGATCGTGCCGAGCAGGCCGATCTCCGCGAGCCCGCCGAACGCGTCCAGGGACGGCGGCTGCACCGACGCCAGCAGGCCCTTCACCTCCACGGTGGCCACCGGCAGGGAGAACGCCAGGGTCGCGAGCGTCGCGAGGGCGACCGCCGCGAGCGGTCCGGGCAGGGTGCGCAACCGCTTCGGCGCGCGCTTCCACAGCACGAGCACGGCGATGGTGCCCGCGCCGAGCCCGAGCGAGGCCAGGGCGCCCGGGTCCCCGGCCGCGTCGGCGAGCGCTGCGGGCAGCCCGGCTATCTTCGCCGGGCCGGATGCGGGCGCCTTCGCGTCCGCCATCGAGTAGAGCTGCCCGGCGATGAGCACGAGCCCGATGCCGGCCAGCATGCCCTCGACGACGGAGACCGAGATGGCCCGGAACCAGCGGCCGAGCTTCAGGGCGCCCATCAGGATCTGCAGGGCGCCCGTCGACAGCACGATCACCCCGAGCGCGGGCAGGCCGTACTCCCGGACGGCCTCGAAGACCAGCACGGTCAGCCCGGCCGCCGGCCCCGACACCTGGAGGCTGCTGCCCCGCATGAGCCCGGTGACGACACCGCCCACGATGCCGGTGACCAGGCCGAGTTCGGCCGGCACCCCGGAGGCGACGGCCACGCCGACGCACAGGGGCAGCGCGACCAGGAAGACGACGAGGGAGGCGGCGAAGTCCTGCCGCAGATGAGGGAAGCGGGTGCGTATGTCCATGGCGGCGCTCACAGCGCGCGGAAGGTGTCGCAGGCCACGTCGTGCGTCAGGACGGACCCCGTGTGTACCTCGTAGTACCAGCCGTGCAGGGTCAGTCGCCCCTCCGTCACCCTCTTGTCGACGAACGGGTAGGAGCGCAGCCGCAGCAACTGTGCCAGGACGTGGCTCTGCACGCCCTCGGCGACGGCCGGGTCCTCGGCCGCGCCGGCCGGCCGGGGACCGGCGTGGGTGAGCCAGTCCCGCACGGCGGGAACGGCGGTCAGGTCGTCGCCGCGGACCAGGGCGCCGACCGCTCCGCAGTGCGAGTGCCCGCAGACGACGATGTCGCGGACGCCCAGCACCTCCACGGCGTACTCGATGGTGGCGGCCTCGCCGGTGGGGTGCGTGGAGGCGTACGGCGGGACGATGTTGCCCGCGGTGCGCAGCTCGAAGAGCTCGCCGGGGCGGGCGCCCGTGATCAGGGCCGGGACGACCCGGGAGTCGGAGCAGGTGATGAACAGGGCCTGGGGGGACTGGCCTTCGGCCAGCCGGGCGAACTCCTCAGGGCGCTGTCCGAAGGTGCGGGCGTTGTCGATGAGGGGCTGCATGGGGAACTCCTCCTGGCGCGCACGGGGCGCGTCGGGCTTGCACGACGAAGTGGGGGGAACCGCGGGGGTGTCGGCAGTGCTCGCCGTCAGCAGCGGAAGACCTGGAGAACGGCCGGGGAGCGGTCCGGCACGGATCTCGGGGCGCTGCGCGCGGCGGAGGTGAGCGGTTCGCGCGGGGCGGCCGGGTCCCGCGCGGGGAACGCGCGCTCGGGCACCTCGGGCGCGAGGTCTGCGGCTCGGTGCCGGTCGCGGGTGCGCAGGGGACCGGCCGGGCCGCCGGTGTGGTCGCAGTGGCGGTGCGTGACCGTCTCGGTGCGCGGCGCGGTGTCCGGGAGCGCGGTTCCGGGCAGGGCCTTGGCCTCTGCCTGACGCGTCGTGTGCGCGGTTGCGAAGGAAGGGGTGGGAGTGAAGAGGGGGAGCGCGAGCAGGACGGCGGAGAGGACCGCCAGCACGGTCCGGACCGTCGTACCTCGGAACATGCGCCCCCTTCCCGGCCGTTCACACCTCTTGTCCAGACCAACACCTGGTCAATGAATGGTCAAGAAACACGGTAACCCCGCGAAGTTGTTTGCAGGGTTAACGCAACGTTTCCGATGGAAGTGCGCCCGAATCTGCCCGCCCGGTGGCGCGAACCCGACGCCTCTCAGGTCGCCCCGGCGGTCGCGGTGGCGCTCAGACGCCCTCGACGAGTCCCCTGGCGTCGCGGGCCAGCGCGGTGAGCCGGGAGATCGCCCTGAAGTACTTCTTGCGGTAGCCGCCGTTCAGCATCTCCTCGCTGAACAGCCGGTCGAAGGGCTGTCCCGAGGCCAGCACGGGGACTTCACGGTCGTAGAGACGGTCCGCGAGGACGACGAGCCGCAGGGCCGTCGACTGGTCCGGCACCGGCTGGACGTCGGTCAGGCAGACGGCCGTCAGACCGTCGGTCAGGGCGCCGTAACGGCTGGGGTGGACCTTGGCGAGGTGCTCGATCAGCCGCGGGAAGTCGTCGAGCGAGGCGCCCGCGGTGGCGTGCGCCGCCTTCGTCACCTCGGCGTCGGAGTACGGCGCCGGCGCCTCGGGCAGGCCGCGGTGGCGGTAGTCCTCGCCGTCGATGCGCAGCGCGCGGAAGTGCGCGGACAGGCCCTGGATCTCCCGCAGGAAGTCGGCGGACGCGAACCGGCCCTCACCGAGCTTGCCGGGCAGCGTGTTGGAGGTGGCCGCGAGCGCCACACCCGCCTCGACGAGCCGGCCCAGCAGGGTCGACACCAGGACCGTGTCCCCGGGGTCGTCCAGCTCGAACTCGTCGATGCACAGCAGGCGGTGGCCCGACAGGGTGCGGACCGTCTGCTGGAAACCGAGGGCGCCGACGAGGTTGGTGAGCTCCACGAAGGTGCCGAACGCCTTCAGTGCGGGCTCGGCCGGGGTGGCGTGCCACAGGGACGCCAGCAGATGGGTCTTGCCGACGCCGTAGCCGCCGTCGAGGTAGACGCCCCGGGGGCCGGCCGGGGTCTTCGGGGCCTTGCTCCTGCCGAAACCGAACAGCCCGCGCCGTACCGAACCGGCACCGCTCGCGTGCGCTCCGCCGAGCCCGGCGGCGAACCCCTCCAGGACCCGGACCGCCTCGGTCTGGCTCGGCTGGTTCGGGTCGGGGACGTAGGTGTCGAAGCGCACCGCGTCGAACCGCGGCGGCGGCACCATCTCGGCGACCAGCCGCTCCGCGGGGACGTGCGGCGCGCGGGCGCACAGGGACAGCGGGGCCGCGTCAGCTATGGGGCTGGTCCCGGAGGCGGCGGAGGACGAGGAGGACGACACGGTTCACCATGCTAAGGGTCGTGCCAGACTGCACGGCATGCGACGCCTGTTCCCTGTGACCGACGAAACAGCAGCCCAGGTCTCCGGCGGGGGCCCGGGGGAGGGCGAATCCGCTGCGGCGGGGCACGAGTGGAGCCTGGCCGAACTCGCCGCCGCCTACGCCTATCCGGAGCCCTCCGAGGACGGCCCGGGAGCCTGGCTGCGGGCCAACATGGTCGCCACCCTCGACGGCGCCGCCCAGCACGACGGCCGCTCGCAGCCCATCTCCACCCCGACCGACATGCGGATCTTCGGCACGCTGCGGGCGCTCGCGGACGTCGTGGTCGTCGGCGCGGAGACGGTACGGCAGGAGGGGTACCGTCCGGCCCGCGCGCGGGCCGAGTTCGCGGCGTCGCGGGAGGCCGCCGGGCAGGGGCCCGCACCGGTGATCGCGGTGGTCAGCGCGCGTCTCGACCTGGACTTCTCGCTCCCGCTGTTCACCTCGCCGCTCGTGCCCACCCTGGTCCTCACGGGCGCCGCGGCACCCCCCGACCGGATCGCCGCCGCCGAGAAGGCCGGTGCCGGGGTGGTGATCGCCGGGGACGGCGCCGGCGTGGACCCGGTCCGTGCCGTACGGGCGCTCGCGGGGCTCGGGCACACCCGGCTGCTGACCGAGGGCGGCCCGCGGCTGCTCGGGCAGTGGGTGGCCGCCGGGGTCCTCGACGAGCTGTGCCTGACCCTCGCCCCGATGCTCACCGCGGGCGACGCGCAGCGGATCGCGGGCGGGCCCTCGGTCGCGGTCCCGCGGCGGTTCGTACTGGCGTCCCTGCTGGAGGAGGAGGGTTTCCTGTTCAGCAGGTACCGGCGGTCGTGAGGCCGGACAGCGGTTCGAAGGGCGGCAATGATCCCGAAGTCGGCGGAATGTGCCGTTCCGCTTCCTCTCCGACAGGCACACTGAATCACGCAGACCCCGTGGGATCACGGGGAAGGATGGTTTCCGCAGGGGCTGACGCGGTACGGCCCACGCAGGACAGAGGGCCACGGCCCTCGCAGAAGAAGGGGCGCTGGTGTTCACAAGCGTTTTGATGATCGAGAAGGCCCTGACGTCCGCGGACGTGGAGTTCGTCACCACCTTGCACGGCGACGAGCCGGTCGCCTTCCAGGTGCTGCTCCAGCCGCGCGGCGACCAGGCCGACCGCCTGCTGCGCGCCATCGACGACGTCGCGCTGGGCGAGATCGACGAGGCCGCCCGGGAGGGCGAGACGCCGGAGGGGGACGAGGCGAAGAAGCCGGCGCAGCAGGCGCTTGACGTGTCGCTGATGGCGCTGCACGCCTCCGGCAGCGAGGCGCGGGGGCGGCTGATCGAGGATCATCCGCTCGACGCGCTGAAGTCTCTTGTGGAGGAGTCGGGGGCGGACGAGGTGATCGTCCTGACGGATCCCCACTATGTGGAGGAGTTCTTCCATCGTGACTGGGCTTCTCGGGCTCGGCACAAGGTGGGGGTGCCGGTGTTGAAGCTGTTCTCGCACAGCAAGGAGTAGGGGGTGGGGGGTGCGCCTGTGGCTGCTGACTGTCCGGTGGGTGCGGGTTGGTGGGGGCGTCTTGCGCAGTTCCCCGCGCCCCTGATGCGCAGTTCCCCGCGCCCCTGAGGGGGTGGGGGTGCGGCCTGTCGGGTGGGTGGCGGTTGGTCGTGGCTTGGCGCGCAGTTCCCCGCGCCCCTGCGGGGGTGGGGGCCGTCTCCGTTGCTCGCGTCCCTGTCGCTCGGTGTGCCGGGTGTCGGGCTCCTGAGGGGGCCGGGGGTGGGGGGTGGGGGCAGGCCCTAGGCTGGGGGTGGCGTTCCTGTGAGAGGGCGCTGCTCATCGTCGTACCGGATCTTGGGGAGACAACGCATGGCACCCGGCCTTCCTGCCGCCATGGACCGACCGCACTTCATCGGCATCGGCGGGGCCGGGATGTCGGGCATCGCCAAGATCCTCGCGCAGCGCGGGGCGCAGGTCGCGGGCAGTGACGCGAAGGACTCCGAGACCGCCGGCGCCCTGCGCGCGCTGGGCGCGACGGTGCACGTCGGGCATGCCCCGGAGCACCTCGCCGGCGACGCCAGCTGCGTCGTCGTGTCGTCGGCGATCCGCAAGGACAACCCGGAGCTGGCCCGGGCCGCCGAGCTGGGCATCCCGGTCGTCCACCGCTCGGACGCGCTCGCCGCCCTGATGGACGGTCTGCGGCCGATCGCGGTCGCCGGCACCCACGGCAAGACCACGACCACCTCGATGCTGGCGGTGTCGCTCGGCGCACTGGGCCTCGAGCCGTCGTACGCCATCGGCGGCGACCTCGACGCGCCCGGCTCCAACGCCCTGCACGGCGAGGGCGAGATCTTCGTGGCCGAGGCGGACGAATCGGACCGCAGCTTCCACAAGTACACGCCCGAGGTGGCGATCGTGCTCAACGTGGAACTCGACCACCACGCCAACTACGCCTCGATGGACGAGATCTACGAGTCCTTCGAGACCTTCGTGGACCGCATCACCGACGGCGGCACGCTGGTGATCGCCGCCGACCAGCAGGGCGCGCGCGAACTGACCCGCCGCGTCACGGCACGCGACGTGCGGGTGGTGACCTACGGCGAGTCCGAGGACGCCGAGGTCCGCATCCTGTCGGTGGTCGCGCAGGGGCTGAAGAGCCAGGTCACCGTCGTCCTCGACGGCACCGAGCTCACCTTCACCGTCTCCGTCCCCGGCCGCCACTACGCGCACAACGCGGTGGCCGCGCTGGCGGCCGGCGTGGCGCTGGGCGTCCCCGCCGCGGAACTGGCCCCCGCGCTGGCCGCGTACACCGGCGTGAAGCGTCGCCTCCAGCTGAAGGGCGAGGCGGCAGGCGTCCAGGTCATCGACTCCTACGCCCACCACCCCACGGAGATGACCGCGGACCTGGAGGCGATGCGCGCGGCGGCGGGCGACGCCCGGATCCTCGTCGTCTTCCAGCCGCACCTGTTCTCCCGGACGCAGGAGCTCGGCAAGGAGATGGGCGAGGCCCTGGCGCTCGCCGACGCCTCGGTGGTCCTCGACATCTACCCGGCCCGCGAGGACCCGCTGCCCCGCGTCACCAGCGCCCTGATCGTCGACGCGGCGCGGGCCGCCGGCGCCGACGTGACACCGGTCCACGACAAGGCGGGCGTGCCGGCGGTCGTCGCGGGAATGGCGAAGGCCGGTGATCTCGTTCTCACCATGGGAGCGGGCGACGTCACCGACCTCGGCCCGCGGATTCTTGACCAGCTGTCTGAGTGAGGGGCTGAGGTTCATGTCGTACGACGTCGAAAAGCCGGACGAGCAGTGGCGCGAGGAGCTGACGCCGGCGGAGTACGCCGTCCTGCGGCAGGCGGCCACGGAACCCGCCTTCACCGGCGAGTACACCGACACCAAGGCGACCGGCGTCTACTCCTGCCGGGCCTGCGGCGCCGAACTGTTCACCTCCACCACGAAGTTCGACTCGCACTGCGGCTGGCCGTCCTTCTACGACCCGAAGGACACCGACGCCGTCGAGCTCATCCAGGACCGGACTCACGGAATGGTGCGGACCGAGGTGCGCTGCGCGCGCTGCGGCTCACACCTCGGGCACGTGTTCGAGGGTGAGGGGTATGCGACGCCGACGGACCAGCGGTACTGCATCAACTCCGTCTCGCTGCGGCTGACGCCTGACGAGAGCTGAGCGGGACGGTCACCCGCCGGGACTCGCGCAGATGTCCTCGGGTGGCCGGAACGTGCGGTCGTCGGCCCAGTCGGCCTCGGCCCGCACCCGTACGGCGTCCAACTCGCGCAGCAGGGAAGCCAGTCGGTGCGGGGTGCGGTCCCGGAAGAACTCCAGGACCGCGCGGTGGAAGGCGTCCCGCAGCTCCGGCGGCATCACGTCCGAGGCGTCGAAGCAGAGGGTGCGGGCCCGGGAGTGCAGCAGCGAGTCGATCTCCCGCTCGGCCGGGTTCGCGGGCGCGGGCGGCGCGAGGCCGGTCGTGCCGGGGAACAGGGGGCGGACCGCCGGGTCGGCCTTGGCCCGCCAGCGCTCCCGACCGGCCGGGCTGGACAGCCGTTCCACCAGTTCCTGGGCCGCCGGGTCGGCGCTGAAGACGGCCGCCATGTCGCCCGCGACCTCGAACGAGTCGCGGTACTCGGCCTTCCCGTCGAGGAACCGGGCCGACGGCTCCACCCGGACGTCGTCGCCCGCGTACACGTACCGGATGAAGGCGCTCTGGTGCTCGTGCGTGCAGTCGAGACCGGAGTCGAGCAGCCCGCTCGGCCGGCCGGCGGCGGACGTGCCCTCGAACGAGGTGGTGAGCGAGCGCTCCACCGAGGCCGCCGAGCGGGTGCCGAGCAGCCGCGCCCAGGTCGTCCAGGCCCGCTCGACGGCCGGGGTGCGCCAGCCGAGCCGGCCGGTGGCCCACTGCGCGTACCGGGCGGGACCGGCCTGGTGGAGCAGGATGTCCTCGATCCAGTCGGTGCCGGGCCAGCCCGAGGTGGCCTGCGAGGCGAGCCCCACGCACCACACCGGGACGTCGTCCGGGCCGTCCGGGGTGGCCTTCTTGCTCCACACCAGGCTCTTCAGGTCGACCTTCAGCGGAACCCAGTAGGTGCGCCGGCCGCCGTCGACCAGCAGCGTCGGCGCCCACGGCGGGTAGGCGCGCGAGGCGGTCTCCTCGGCGAGGGGCTTCAGCCGGCCGCGGCGGGCGTACTCGGTGAGTTCCCCGACGCTGTTGAGGATCGCCACGTCGGGCGGGTCGTCGGCCTCCAGCTGTGAGACGAGCGTCTCGCGCAGCGAACGGGTGCCCTCGTAGGTGTACGTCCGGCCGGTCCCGTCGTCGAGCCCCGCCAGGGCGGCTTCGAACGCGTCACCCTCCGCGCCGGTCCACGGGCCCAGGACCACCAGCGGGGCCGGCGCGCGCGAGGCGCAGCCCGGCACGAGCGCGAGCAGACAGGCCGCGACCAGCGCCCGCAGGGCGCGGTGGACGCCGTGGCGCGGTCGGGTGTTCATGAGACGGCTCCGGGGCGGGTCACGGTGAGGTATTCGCGGCGGTAGCCGTGCAGGGCGGCGGCGGCAAGGCCCGCCGGGAACACCCAGGGGGCGGTCCCGTCGAGGAGGGCCGGCCGGTCGTCGGCGAGCGTGTCGTCCAGGTGCCGGCCCGGCGCCCGCAGGGCGCGGTGGACGCCGTGGTGCGGTCGGGGCCTCATGAGACGGCTCCGGGGCGGGTCACGGTGAGGTATTCGCGGCGGTAGCCGTGCAGGGCGCCGGCGATCAGGGCGGCGGCGGCCAGGCCCGCCGGGAACACCCAGGGGGCGGTCCCGTCGAGGAGGCCCAGCCGGCCGTCGGCGAGCGTGTCGTCGAGGCGCCGGCCCAGCACCTCCACGGACCAGGGGTCCGGGCCGGCGAACGGGCGCTCCTCGGCGGCCGTCTCCGTCCCGGGCGAGGTCCTGCGGGCCAGCGCGTCGGCCACCGGACCCGCCGCGGTCTGCGCGTGCTGCGCGAGCAGCGCGTCGGCCGTCAGGGCCGGCACGGCCAGCAGCGGCAGCGCGGCCGCCGCGAGCGGGAGGCTGAGCCGGATGCGGAAGCGGCGCCGGAGGAAGGCCAGGGTGCGCCACAGACCGGCGGCGAGCAGCACCAGGGCGAGCCCGGAGACCACGGCCGCCGCGAGGACGCGCCCACCCCAGGCGGCCCGCTGCGCGAGCCGGTCCCGCAGGCGCCGCTCCAGGCCGGACACCCGGACCACGATCGAGGTCGCGTCCACGGCCGGACCGGCCGCCGGCGGACACGCCGGGTAGCGGTCCCGCCGGTGCGCCGCGGGCACCGGGGTCGAGCACAACATGCTGCGCGCGTACGTCAGTTCGGCGTTCCGCAGCACCGGGTCGCCCGCGTGGCCCTGGGCCCGGCCGATCCACCCCGTGTAGTCCACGACCAGCGCGGACACCACCCGCAGCTCCTGCTCCTCGGCCACGGTCAGCGCCCCGCCCCGGGTGACCTGGTTCAGGCTCTGCGTGGCCCGCGCCACCCGGGTCCGGTACCGCTCGCCGAGCCCGCCGAGTTCCGCCGAACCGCCCGAGGCGAGCCGCGCCTCCGCTTCGCCCTGGGCGATGAACAGCGAGGCCCGCACGTCGGCCAGGTCCACCAGCGCCGGCGCCAGCCGGTCCCGCACGTACGCCGAGTCGGCCCGCACGTCCGCGTACGCCCAGCCGAACGCCCCGAACCCCACCACGGCGAGCAGCGGCAGCGCGACCAGCCGGTCCCGCAGGTACCCCCGGTTGCGGCGGCCCGAGGCCGACGGCCACGCGTAACGCCCCACCCGGCGGGCCAGTTCGACGGCGACGGCACGGAGCGCGGCGACGGCACGGGCGGTGCGGTCGGGGTGCGGCGGGCGGGCGCGCCGGTCGCCGCCGGTCTCCGCGCCGCCGGTCTCCGCGCCGCCGGTCTCCGCGCCGCCCGTCTCCGCGCCGCCGGTCTCCGCGCCGCCGCCCTCGAAGCCCTCGACCTCCGTGCTGCCGGCCCCCACACCCGTCGCGGCCCCCTCCGGCCGGATGGCCCCGCTCACTCGCCGGCCGCCGGGGTGTCACGGCCCGGTGCGGAGGCGAGCGCGCGCAGTCGGTCGGCGAGTCTTCTGCCGGGCCACGGACCGTCCCTGCGGTGCCGGAAGGCGAGCGGGCGGACCTCGTAGGCCCGGTCCAGCAGCGTCTCGGCGACGGCCGCGTCCTCGGGCGCGGTGGATCGGGCGGCCTGGTGGGCGAGCGCGAGGTACAGGCGGGAGAGGTCCGCGCGCAGGCCCTGTTCGTCGGCGGGCAGACCGAGCCGTACGTCCGCGCCCGCGGCCAGCGCCGCCAGGCCCGGTGCGTCGAGCGCCCCGCGCGCGAGCGTCTCCCGCAGGACCTCCCACACCTCCGTCGTCATCCGGACCCTGGCCTGCTCGTCGGTCAGACCGTGCGCGTGGAAGAGCCGGGCCAGCCGCTCCAGTACGGCCCGCAGCCGCTCGGTCACCCCGTCGGCGGCTCCGGCGGTCCGCACGTGCCCGACCCCGATGCGCACCGCGGCGGTCCGCGCCGCGGTGCGGTGCCGGGAGTGCTGCGGCACCGCGTCGAGCGCCCGTACGGCGTCCTCCCAGGCCCGTTCGCCGCCGAGGGCGAGGCGGGCGCGCACGGCGCCGAACGCCGCGCTGCCCAGCGACGGGTTGCGCAGCCGCACCGCCTCGTGGAACGTCAACGCCTCGTGCCAGCGGCCCAAACGCTCGGCGCAGTGACCGAGGGCGAGCTTCGGCGCGTACTCGCCGGGGATGGCCGCGAACACCCGGTCGAAGTGGAGCCGTGCCGTATCCACCCGGTCGCGGGCGAGCGCGAGCAGCCCGCGGTGCCAGGAGAGCCGCCAGTCGTACGGGGCCCGCCCGGGCCCGATCAGCGCCTCCGCCGACCGCAGTTCGCGCTCGGCCGTGTCCGTGTCGCCGCCGGGCACCCGCAACCGCAGGCGGCAGCGCAGCAGATGGACCTCCGGCGAGTCCTGCCAGTCCCCGGTGTGCTGCAACAGCGCCTCCGGAGCGGCGTCGGCCAGCCTGCTGAGCTCCAGGTGGTGGTCGTCGTAGGGGTCGGGCCGCGGGACCGGCAGGCGGCGGGCGACCTCGACGGGCGACGGTGGCGCGTACACGGCGGGGACCTCGGGCAGGGCCCATCGGGCGAGGGGCGGCGCCGAGCCGAGGGTGCCGTCGAGGGCGTACGGCGACTGGACGAACAACGGTGACGGCTCGAAGGTCTCCGCCCCTGTCCGCAGCGACCGTAACTCGCGGAAGACACCCCGCAGTTGTTCCTCCATCTCCTGCGCGGTGGCGAACCGCTCGGCCTCCTTCGCCCGGGTCGCGCGGTGCAGCACGCGGGCGAGGGAGACCAGGCCGAGTCCCCGGGGCGGGGGCGCCGTCATGGCGTCGCCCGCCGGGTGCGCGGGGGTGCCCGGCGCCTTCGGCCGGGCGAGCGTGTCCAGGGAGCCCAGTTCCGCCAGGTCGGCGGCCGACCGCCCGAGGCCGCTCAGCCGCCGCAGTGTCTCGCCCAGGCTGAACAGGTCGTCCCGGCCGGTGGATTCGCCGTCCCGGCCGACGGTCGGCGCCCGGAACCCGGCCGTGGTGTGGCCGGGGAGGCCGGCCGGGCGGACACTGCCCACATCGATGATCTTCGTGGCGGTGCCGTCGTGCATGACGTTGTCCGGCTTCAGGTCGCCGTACACCTTCGCGGGCCGGTCGGCGTGCAGATGCCCCAGCGCGGCCAGCAGACGCACGCCGTAGGCGAGCACGAACTCGTGGAAGCGGCCGCCGCCGAACTCGTCCGGGTTCACCCGGGCCCGCGCCCGCACCTCCTCCAGGGTGAGCCCGTCGACGTACTCCAGGACCAGGAAGTCCCCGACCTCGGGATGGTGGCCGTAGTTGTAGACCCGGATGAGGTCGTCGTGGCGGAGGTCGACCAGGGCCCGCCGCTCCCGGGCCAGGGCGCCGGCGCCGGCCGCCGCCTGCCGGGGGTGCAGGAACTTGATCGCCACCTCGCGGTGGTCGACCCGCGTGTCCAGGGCCAGATGGACCTCGCCCATCCCGCCGTAGCCCAGCGGCCGGATCAACCGGTACTGCCCGGCGAGGAGTTCACCCGGCGGCAGCGGCGGCCCGCCCGGTTCGGCGCCGCGGGTCACCGCCCGCTCCAGCAGCGTGATGGTGGGCAGCAGCGCCGGGTCGGGGCTCTCCGCCGGGAGTTCCACGTGCGCCGCCCGCAGCACCGGCGGCTGCGCCGCCACCACGAGCGGGCCGAACGACCCGTCGGAGTCCGGCCGTTCACCGGACGTGCCTGTGTCCGCAGCAGCCCCTTCCATGGCACCCCAGGGTAGACGCGCGCGCCGCGAATGACCCCCGTGCCGCAGCGCGGGCTGCCCGGCCCGAGCAGCAGCGTCAGGGCGCCCGGCCGCCTCCCGTCCGCAGGCGGGTGTGACCCGGATCACGGGCGTCGCGCGCATCGTGGCGGTGGGCTCAACGTCTTTTCCCAGGTGTAAGGGGATGCCGAAGCGGGGGCGGTGCGGATGGAGCAGGAACGAGCCGACGGGTTCGACACGTTCGTGGCGGCCCGCTGGTCGGCGTTGTTCCACCTCGCGCGGCTGCTCGTGGGCGGCGACCGGCACCGGGCCGAGGACCTCCTCCAGGAGGCCCTGGTCAAGCTCTGGTTCGTCTGGCCCAGGATCGCCGAGGAGGCCCCGGAGGCGTACGTCCGCAAGGTCCTGGTGCGCGCGGCGGCCCGCTCGGCGCGACGGCGCTGGTGGGGTGAGCGCCCGGTCGAGCAGCTGCCCGACCTCGCGGAGGCGGACGACGTGTCCACCGCGGTCGCCGAACGCTCCCGGCTGGAGGCGGCGCTGGCCCAACTGCCACCGCGACAGCGGGCGGCGGTGGTGCTGCGCTACTACCAGGACCTGCCCGAGAAACAGGTCGCGGAGATGCTGGGGTGCCCGGTGGGCACCGCCCGGTCCCACGCGTCACGCGGCGTGGCACGGCTGCGCCTGATCCTGGCCGACGTCATCGAGCCGGTGGGGTGAAGGGGAGTCCATGGACCACTTCGAGCGCGAGTTGACGCGCATGATGCGCGACTCCCGGGAGCACACCGCCTTCGAGCCGCGGCACCAGCTGCGACTGCGGGCGGACGTGCGGGCCCGCCGCCGTGCCCGCGCGGCCCAGAAGGCCGTCGGCTCCGTCCTCGCCGTCGCGGGACTGGGCATCGGCTTCCTCATGCTGCCGCACGACCGGGTCGAGAACCGGCCGCAGGCCCCCCTGCCCCGGCCCGTGACGAGCCCGGCGTCTCCCAGTCCGACGACCCTGCCGACCCCGGACGCCTCACCCTCCAGGACGACCGGCGCCCCCTCGTCCGGCACCACCGACGTGCCCCCGTCCGGCGCCGAGAGCGACTCCGGAGAGCCCACGGCGCCCACCGCGAACGGGAGTTCGGTCACCGTGGACGCCGAACCGAGCCGGACACTCACCTCGGCGCCCTCCGACACGGCGACGCCGAGCGCGCCACCGACACCGACGACCACGCCTTCCTGAGCGCCCCCGCCGCCACCGGCGGCTTCGGGACGCCCCGCGACCGACCACGACCATGGATGGAACGTGACAAAGACAGGCTTGGCCGCCGCAGTGCCGGCCCCCTCCTCACCGACGGACGATCCGATGGACCGACTGCCGCTCCGCACACCCGTGCCGGCGCACCACCGCGAACCCGTCCTGGACATCGTCGTCCCGGTGTTCAACGAGGAGGCCGACCTGGAACCGAGCGTCCGGCGGCTCCACGCGCACCTGAGCGAGACCTTCCCGTACCCGTTCCGGATCACCGTCGCGGACAACGCCAGCACCGACGCGACCCCGCGCATAGCCGCCCGGCTGGCCGCCGAACTGCCCGGGACGCAGTGGCTGCGGCTGGCCGAGAAGGGGCGCGGCCGGGCGCTGCACGCCGCCTGGTCGGCTTCCCGGGCACCGGTGCTCGCCTATCTCGACGTGGATCTGTCGACCGACCTGACGGCACTGCTGCCGCTGGTCGCCCCGCTCATCTCCGGGCACTCCGACATCGCCATCGGCACCCGCCTGGCCCGCGGCTCCCGAGTCGTGCGCGGCCCCAAGCGGGAGGTCATCTCGCGCTGCTACAACGTCCTGCTGCGCTCCACCCTCGCCGTCGGCTTCTCCGACGCCCAGTGCGGCTTCAAAGCGGTCCGGCGCGATGTCGCCGAACGGCTGCTGCCCCTGGTGAAGGACTCGCAGTGGTTCTTCGACACCGAGCTGCTGGTGATCGCGGAGCGGGCCGGACTGCGCATACACGAGGTGCCGGTCGACTGGACGGACGACCCCGACAGCCGCGTCGACATCCTCTCCACCGCCCTCGCCGACCTGCGCGGCATCGCCAGGATCGGCCGCGCCCTGTCCCGCGGCACCCTCCCGATGGCCGGGCTGAGCCGCGCCGACGCCGACGACACCGCGCGCGGCGGCCTGGCCGGACAACTGCTGCGCTTCGGCGCCGTGGGAGCGGTCAGCACCGTCGGATACGTGCTGCTGTACGCCGCGCTCCGCCCGGTCACCGGCGCGCAGGCGGCCAACGCCCTCGCGCTGCTGGTGTGCGCGATCGCCAACACCGCCGCCAACCGGCGGCTCACCTTCGGGCTGCGGGGCGGTGGCGCGCTGCGCCACCAGGCCAAGGGCCTGCTGGTCTTCCTGGTCGGCCTGGCCCTCACCAGCGGATCACTCGCCGCGCTGCACCGCGCGGCACCCGGCGTCGGGCGCCCCACGGAGGTCGGCGTGCTGGTCGCCGCCAACCTCGCGGCCACCCTCGTGCGCTTCCTGCTCTTCCGCGCCTGGGTGTTCCCCGTCCGGCGCCGGGGGACGGGATCGACGGCCGCATGAACCACGTCGCCACGCAGACCGCCGCCTTCGGCACCGACCCCGACGACGACGCCGCTCTCCCCGGCGCCCGGCAGCACCCCGGCCCGCGGCTGCGCCGTGCGGCCCGGGAGCACCTGCCCGTCCTCGCGCTGTACGGCGTGCTCAAGCTCACCGGCTTCGCCGTCTTCATGTACCTGCTCGACTCCGCCGGGGACTTCCGGAAGAAGAACCCGCGCTTCGGCGGCGGCGCCCACGCCTGGGACGTACTGGCCAGCTGGGACGGCTGGTGGTACCAGCAGATCGCCGAACACGGCTACCACCCCGCGCTCGTCCCGGTCCCCGGCGCCACCGGACTGATCACCCTCGAAGGCAACTCGGCGGCGTTCTTCCCGCTCTACCCGGCCGCGATGCGGCTGGTCTCCGCCTGCACCGGTCTCGGCGTCTACGGCGCCGGGATGCTGGTGTCGATCGTCGCCTCCTTCGTCGCCGCCCTCGGCATCTACGCCGTCACCGCGCACTTCGGCGGTCCGCGGGCCGGGCTCGCCGCGGCCGGACTGTGGGCGGTCTGGCCCGGCTCCGGCACGGAGTGGGCGAACTACTCGGAGTCCCTCTACGTCGCCCTGGCCGTCTGGGCCTGCCACGCCGTCATGAACCACCGCTGGCTCACCGCGGGCACCCTCACCTTCGCCGCCGGCCTCAACCGGCCCACCGCCGGGGCGCTCATCGCCGGGCTCACCGTCGCCGCGCTGCTCGCCCTGTACCGGCGCCAGGACGGCGTCGCCCGCCCGCTCACCGCGATCCTCGTCGCCCCGCTCGGCCTCTTCGGCTACCTGCTGTGGGTCGGCAACCGGATGGGCGACCTCCGCGGCTACTTCGTCCTCCAGGACGGCGCGTGGGCCCACACGTTCGACTACGGCGACCAGACCGGCGACGTCCTCACCTCCGTCGCGGTGGGACGCTTCGACTACCTCTTCGCGTTCCCCTTCGCGGACACGATCGGTGTCGCCGTGGTCCTGCTGGCCGCGCTCCTGGTCCCGCTGCTCCTGGGGCTGCGCCCGCCGGCCGTCCTGACCGTCTACACCCTCCTCACGCTCGCGCTGGTCCTCGGCAGCCAGCAGATCTTCTGCAACGTCTCCCGCTATCTGCTCCCGGCCTTCCCCCTGTTCATCCCGGTCGCCCTCCAACTCCGGCGCCTGCGGCTGCCGATGCTGTGCACCGTGCTCGGCGTCGCGGCCATCGCCTCGGGTTCCTACGCGGGGTACGCGCTCTTCGAACTCGGCGTTCCCTAGAACCGAACGGCCTGCCGCCGGGCCGGGCGAGCGGCCCTCCGCCGGGCCGGGCGAGCGGCCCTCCGCCGGGCCGGGCGAGCGGTGTCCCGCCGTCACACCCTGGTGGTCCGGGCTCCCGCTCAGTCCCGTCGCACCACCAGTCGGTAGGCGTTGGACAGCCCCAGCCGGTGTGACAGAGGCCGGACGGCGAACCGGTCCAGGAGCGTGCCGAGCAGCAGCGCCGGAACCCCGGCGATCAACGTCGCGGCCCGCAGGGTGCGGAGCAGGGCGTTCGGCCGGGCGGGCAGCCAGGGCAGGTCGTCGCGGGGCGCGGCCGCGTCGAGGGCGAGCCAGACGGCGGCCAGCAGGTCGACGGGGTCGTGCGGCTCGGCGTGCTGTTCCGCCAGGACCGTGAAGCCGAGCTCCGTCAGTCCGCGGCGCAGGTTGCCGGCCGGCACGAAGTGCAGGTGCTGCGGCTGGAGCCACGGCAGCCACCAGCGGCCGAGCAGCCGGGCGTAGCGGCTGTCGGGGTCGGGGACCTCGATCAGCAGGTGACCGCCGGGACGGATCACCCGGTGGGCCGCCTCCAGTTCACGCAGCGGCTCCGTGCTGTGCTCCAGGTAGTGGAACATGCTGACGACGTCGTAGTGCCCGGCGAGTTCCCCGGCCAGTTCGGGGAAGCTGCCGCGGTAGCCGCGCTCCACCCGCCCCGCCCGCTCGGCGAGTTCGGCGCCGTCGGTGAAGTCGAGCCCGTCGAACACCGTGCCGGGATGGACGGTGGCGGCCGACGCGCAGAAGTGCCCGTGTCCGGTGCCGACATCGAGCCAGTTCTTCGGACCGGACGCGAACGGCAGCAGTGCGGCGGCCCGTTGCTCGTACATACGGCCGCGGCTCGCGAAGGTGTTGCCGAGCTGCTTCTCGCCCAGGCCGTCGTAGAAGTCGCGGTAGTAGAACTCCAGCCCCGCCACGCTCAGTCGTGGGTTCTGGAAGGTGTGCCGGCACTCGCCGCAGCGGTCCAGGACGAAGCGGCCCGGCTTGTGCTGCAGCAGGTCCGTGGTGCGCAGGCGGGTCGTCAGCCGGTCCGAGCCGCACCAGGGGCAGGTGGTGCGGCGCGGTTCGAAGAACCGCCCGGTGCCGTCCGCGAGGTCGGCCCGGTAGCCGGGTCGCAGCGCGGCGACCCGCTCGGTACGGCCGGGGGACGCGGGCTCGTGGTCGTGCTCCTCGCTCATGGGGCCTCCTTCGTGGTCGCGCCGCCGGCCAGCAGTTCGAGCCGCGTGGCGGCGGCCCGGGTGCCGCCGGCCGCACGGAACGCCGTACGGATGCGTCCGGCCGCCGCGCGGGGGCCGGGCTCGTGCAGGACGGTGTCGATCGCCGCGCCCAGCCCGGCGGCCGTCACCCGCCCGAAGCGGACCCGGACACCCGCCCCGGCCCCGGTCACCTGTCCGGCCACCACCGGCTGGTCGTCGCGGATGGGTGCCACGACGAGGGGGACGCCGTGCCACAGGGCCTCGCAGACGGTGTTGTGCCCGGCGTGACACACCACCGCGTCCACCCTTTCCAGGAGCGGGAGCTGGGGGACAGAGGGAAGGACGAGCACGTCCTTGTCGTCGCCGGGGGCGGGATCTCCCGCCGTACGGCCGTCGGCGCCCAGGACGCCTCCCGGGTCGGCGATCACCGCCTGCACCCGGTCCGCGCGGGCGCGCAGCGCGGTCAGGCACTCGGTGAGGAAACGGGCGCCCACATCGGTGTTGGCGGTGCCGAGGGTGACCAGGACCGCCGACCGGCCGGGGTCCAGCCAGTCCCAGGGGAAGCCGGGCGGCGCGGGGCGCGGGGGGACCGCCGGGCCGACCCAGTGGATCTGCCGGCCCGTCCGGGCGCCGGGGCCCACCAGTTCCGGGGTGCTGAACGCCAGCACGAGATGCGGGGAGAACCGGGGGTCGGCGGTGCCGGACGGGTCACCGACCCGGGTGCGGAGCGTGCGCAGGAGCCCCGCCAGCCAGTCCGCGACCTTCGGCATGCCCGCCAGCACGTCGGTGAACTCCGCCGAGGTGGTGGCGGAGGTGGCCCACGGCACGCCCAGCAGTTCGGCCACCAGCCCTCCGGCCAGGGCCTGTTGGTCGGCGACGACGGCGTCCGGACGGAACTCGTCGACGGCCGTCCTGACGCCGGGGGCCATGTCCTCGGCGAGCGGGACCAGGAACCGCTCCCAGAGGAACTTCAGCGCCTCCGGGCCCCGCAGGTCCGGCGGGCGTACGCCCTCGCCCTCGCCGGGGACGGGCCCGGCGCACGGGAACACCACCGCGTCCGCGCCGGCCAGCCGCCGGACCAGTCCGGGGTCGGCGCAGGCCCACGCCGGTTCGTGGCCCCGCGCGGCCAGTTCGGCCGCGACCCCGGCCGCCGGGTTGATGTGGCCCACCAGCGGCGGGACGACGAACAGGAACCTGCTCACCGGGCGACCGCCCCCGCCCGCGCGGACCCGGAAGCCGCCGCCCCCGGGGTGCTCGCTTCCCGGATCAGCGACAGCACGTGTCCGCCGACCACCCCCGCCGCCTCGACCAGGACGGAGTGCTCGTGGCCCGGGACCACGACTGTGCGGCAGTCCGGCAACAGCGCTTCCAGCCACGGCGCCAGCAGGGCGAGGTCGGAGTCGCCGCCGTAGACGCCCAGTACCGGGCAGCGCACGGACCGGACGTGGTCCTCCGTCAGTACCCGCCCGGCCGGGATGTCCCGGGCGAGGCTGGTCTCCCGGGCGAGACGCGCCGCGCCCTTCGCCAGCCGGGCGGTGTTGTGGCCCCGGTGCGCGGTGATCCAGGCGAGGGCGTCGGCCTCGTTGTGCGCCAACTCGTGTGTCACCCGGTCGAGGATGCCGGCGAGTTTCACCGCCCAGGCCGCGGTCGCCGGCTCCGACTCGATCAGGCAGACGCTCGCCGCCCGCTCCGGTCGGCGGGCCGCGTAGCCGAAGGCGACCGTCCCGCCGTAGGAGTTGCCCACGAGGTGGACCGGGCCCCGCACCGCGAGCCGGTCGAGCAGGGCCTCCAGGTCGTCGATGCCGTCGTCGAGGGTGTAGCCGCCGGCCGGGCGGTCGCTGCGGCCGTGACCGCGCAGGTCGTACATGACCACGTCGAGGCCGGCGGCGGCGAACGGCGGGGCGATCGTGAAGTAGTAGCTGGCCAGGCTGTCGGTGAGCAGGCCGTGCACGAGCACCACGGTGGCGGTGGCCGGGCGCCCGTCGCCCGGGCCCAGCCGCTGGACATGCATCCGGAGTCGTCCGGTGTCGACCATCACCACGGCTCAGCCCGCCTCGGCTGCCTTGAGGCTCTGCACGACGTACTCGACGAGCCGGCCGACGGTGAGCTCGATGATCTCCTCGAACTCCATGCCGGCCAGGAACTCGGCGAAGTTGACCTGGCTGCCGAACCGCTCCTGCAACAGGCCCGCCAGGGTCACCAGGTCGATGCTCTCCAGCTCCAGGTCGCGGTTGAAGGTGGTCGTCATGCCGATCTCGACCAGGTCGAGGCCGTACTCGTCCTCGAGGAGCGTCGCGAGCATGCCCGCGATGTCGGCGAGGACCGCCCGCTCGGACGTGCGGTCCGTGTGGTCCGAGTGGTCTCTGTGGGGGGTGGGGTTCATCGGTCGTACGTCTCCTTCTCCAGGTCGGCCCGGCCGCCGAGGACGTCGTGCGCCGGGCCCGTCGTCCAGGCCACGACGTAGGTGCGCTCCGGCAGGTTCGGGGGATTGACGGCCCGCTCGTGGTGAACGGTGTACGCGCGCTCCAGCCGCCCGGCCACCAACAGCCGCCCGCCGCCGTCCGCTTGGAGCACCGCGAAGTCCCGCGGGCGCCCGCCGAAGCCGCTGCCCTCGGCCTTGGCGACGGCCTCCTTCGCGGCCCAGAACCGGGTGAACCACAGCGCCTCCGGCTCCCCGGTGGCCGCGCACCGCTCCCGCAGCAGGCGCAGTTCGTCCGCCGCGAGCGCGGTCGCGAGGGTCGCCGCGGGGCGCTCCACGACCTCCTCGATGTCGATGCCCGGGCCGGGACCGGGCGTGTGCGGCCGTACGATCGCCACCGCGGTCTCCGCCCGATGGGCCAGCGAGACGTCCAGGGCGGGCAGTTCCCGTCCGTGCAGCCCGGTGACGTAGGGGCGTCCGGCCTCGTCGTTGCGCACCAGGATCTCCGCCGGGAAGACCGGCCCCTCGCCGTCGTCCCAGAGCAGGTGCCGTACGGCGTCCTTGACCGCGATCCGGCCGAGCAGCCACTGCCTCCGGCCCCGCGGGGCGTGCTCGGCGTAGGCCGAACGCTCAGCACCGCTCAGCGAGTTGCGCATGATCAGGTCGCGCGAGGCGAGGTCGGGCCACCGCTCGTGCAGCAGCGACCAGCCACCCGGCCGGGCCTCGGACAGGGTGTTGCGGTCGGGGAACCGTTCGACGGGCCTGGTCTGCGGGTCGTTGTCGAAACGGCGGTCCTGCCAGCCGGTGAGCTCCGCCCACACCGCGCCCCCGACGGCGAGTTGGACGTCGGCCTCCAGAACGGTGTCGGTGAGGGAGGTGATCCGCACCAGGCACTCCACCTCGGTGCCGGGGTCCGGGTGCGGCCCGTGGAAGCGCATCTCCCGTATCTGCACCGGGAACACCACGGTCCGTTCGGTGCGGGTCGCCATGATCCAGTAGCCGAGGACCTGCCCCACGTTGTCGAGCAGCGCCCCGGGCGCGGGAGGCGTGGTGATCACCCCGCGCACGTGGTGCTCGCCGATCGCCGTGAGTTCCGTGACGCCCTGGAAGGCGGGGCCGTGGAACATCCACCGCTCCGCGTACAACTGGGCGGCGGTGTGCTCGGGGACGCGCTCGGCGGCGGGGTCGGTGACCCAGCGCGCGGGAGGCGGCACGGCGTGGTGGGCGGCGAGTTCGACCACCGCGCGGGCGCGCGGGCCGAAGGCGACCGCGAACCGTCCCGGGCCGTCGGCGCTCACGGTGACCGGCACGTCGACGGGCGGCGTCGCCGTCAGCCACTGGTCGAACCGCGCCCCGTGCACGGCGACCGCCCGCAGACCCGGTGCCGCCCGCCGGGCCGCCTCGATCATGTGGTGCACGATCGTCGTCGCCGGCACGACCGGCCAGCGATCGGCCACGTCCGGCCAGCCGGGGCGCTGCGGGAAGAAGCAGTGGTCCAGGAGATACGGCATCGAGTCGGGGGAGACGTGAACCGTGGTGCGCCAGTCCCGCCGGGGGGTGGGAGCGGGAGCCGGGGATCGCGGCGAGGAGACGCCCGCGGACGGGGGCGCGGCCGGCGGTGGGGGCGGCGGGGTGAAACGGCGGGTGCCGGTCGGGCTGGATGCGGCGGTGGCGCCCCGCGCGGGCGTCAGGGGTGCGGGCGCCGTCGGTGTGGTCTCGCGCCCGTGTGCCGCTGTGATCAGCGCGGCGGCCGTGTCGGCCGTCTCACGCAGCAGGGCGGACAGTTCGGCGGCGGCCGGGGAACCGGCGGCCAGCGCGTCCAGTGACGTCGACGCGAACGCGTCCGCCGCCACGGCGGCCCGCGGCGCCCCGGCGACCGCCTGTGGCGCCTCCACGACCGCCTGTGGCACCCCCGCGACGGCCGCGGCGCCCGCTCCGGCGCGCAGTTCGGTGCGCAGTTCCGCCAACGCCCGGGCGGGCAGGGACACGAGCGCGCCGCCCAGGTCGAGCCGTACCGGTGACCGGCCGCGCCGCCCGGCGTCCGTGCCGCGCGGCAACGCGGGCGCGACGGCGGCACCCGCGGTCCACAGGGCCGCGGCCACCCGCCGCAGCTGCGCGAGGCCGCCCCGGTGCGGCGAGTTGGCGGCCACCACCAGGTGGTCCCGGCCGTGCAGGGTGTCACCGACGAGCGAGCCGAGCTGTCCGGTGCCGACCTGCACGAACACGCGGTGGCCCGCCGCGTACAGTCCCTCCACGAGCTGCCGGAAACGGACCGGTTCCAGCAGGTGCCGGACGAACAACGCGCGGACGTCGGCGTCCCGTTCGGGGTACGGCAGCGCGGTCGTCCCCGACCACAGGGGCACCGTCGGCGGGTGCAGCCGGAAGCGGTTGGCGGCGGCCTCGATGGGCGCCAGGTAGGGCTTCAGCATCGGGGTGTGGAACCCGGAGCGGAACGGCAGGACCTGACTCAGCACTCCCTCGGCGCGGAAGGACCGTACGACCTGCCGCACGGCCGCGTCCGGCCCGCACACCATCGACTGGCCGGGCGCGTTGTCGTGCGAGAGCACCACTCCGGCCCTGGCCCAGCCGTCGTCCTCCAGCGTGGCCAGCACCCGCTCGGCGGACGCCCCGACGGCCGCGAAGGCCAGCCCCGGGACGGTCACCGTGTCGGGGTCGAACGACTCCATGAAGCCGCTCACCTCGTCCGCGGAGTACACCCCGGCCGCGGCCATCGCCGTCCACTCGCCCACGCTGTGCCCGGCGACCGCGTCCGGGACGAGCCCCATGCGGCGCAGCGCCGCGTCCAGGAGCCGGCCCACGCCGACGACCCCGAAGCCGTGCCGGCCCACGTCCCCGACGCGCGCGGCGGTGCCGGACGTCAGCGGGGGCAGGCCGAAGTGGGCGGCGACGTCGTCGACCCTGGGGTCGAAGTCGCCTTCGAGACCGGGGAAGACGAACGCCAGCTTTCCGGGGCCCTCGCCCCCGGCCTCCCCGCCGGACAGCAGCGGGGCCGGCGTGCACCAGACGTCGTTGCGGCCCGTCCAGGCACGCCCCTTGGCGACCACCCGTCGGGCCAGCGTGAGCCGCTTGGCGGTGGGGTCGACGACGGCGAGCCGGGACCGGCCGGCCGAGGGATGCGTGCCCGCGGGGTCGAGACCGGCGGCCCGTACCGCGGAGTCGTCCCCCTGAAGCAGAGCGGCGAGGCCCTCGGGGCTGTCGGCGGCGAGCATCAGGACGCGCTCGGGCTCGGTGACGGTGACGGGCGCGCGGTTCGTGGTGGCCGTGTCCGAGGAAGCGGCGGGGGCCGCGCCCTTCGCGGTGAAGGCGGTGCTGCCGGCGGGGGCGGTGGGGGTGGTGCCCGCCGGGGCGGTGGTGCCGGCGGCCGGGTTGCCGCCGTCCGCTCGGCGTGCTGCCCGTGCGCCGGGTGCCTGCTCCAGGACGACGTGGGCGTTGATCCCGCCGAAGCCGAACGCGTTGACGGCGGCCCGGCGCACCGGCTGCCCGGGTGCCTCCTCCCAGGCGGTCGCCCGGTCCAGGGGACGGAAGCGGGTGGCGGCGAGGGCGGGGTGCGGGTCGTCGCAGTGCAGCGTCGGCAGGAGCACCCCGTGGTGGACGGCGAGCGCGGCCTTGACCAGTCCCGCCACTCCGGCGGCCGGCATGGTGTGACCGATCATAGACTTCACGGACCCGATCACCGCCCGCCCACGATCCGTCCCGTCCCCGGGGCCGAACACCGTCGCCAGTGTGGCCAGTTCGGCGGCGTCACCGGCCGGAGTGGCAGTGCCGTGCGCCTCCAGCAGGCCGATCGAGCCGGGTGCCGCCGGGTCGAGGCCGGCCGCCCGCCAGGCCTGCCGTACGGCGTACGACTGGCCGGCGGAGTCGGGGTTGACGAGGGAGGCGGCGCGTCCGTCGCTGGCGACACCGGTGCCGCGGACGACGGCGTAGACCCGGTCGCCGTCGCGCTCCGCGTCGGCCAGCCGCTTGAGGACGACCACGCCCGTGCCCTCACCGATCAGGATGCCGTCGGCGTCGCGGTGGAAGGGGCGGATGCGCTGGCTGGGGGAGAGGGCGCGCAACTGGGAGAAGACGCTCCACAGGGTGATGTCGTGGCAGTGGTGCACCCCTCCGGCGAGCATCAGGTCGCAGCGCCCGGCGGCGAGTTCGGTCACCGCCTGGTCGACCGCGACCAGGGAGGAGGCGCAGGCGGCGTCCACGGTGTAGGCGGGGCCGCGCAGGTCGAGCCGGTTGGCGACGCGGGAGGCCGCGAGGTTGGGGACGAGCCCGATCGCCGACTCGGGGCTCTCGGGGCCGAGCCGCTCGGTGAACGCCGCCCGCACCCGGCCGAGTTGGGCGGACGTGAGGTCGGGCAGCAACTCGCCCAGGGTGCGCACGAGTTGTCCTGCCGTACGGACCCGCTGGTCGAGCCGTACCAGTCCGGGGGTGAGGTAGCCGCCCCGGCCGAGGACGACCCCGACGCGGTGCCGGTCGGGCAGGCGGTCGGTGCCGCCCGCGTCGGCGAGGGCGGCGGCGGCCACGTTCAGGGCGATGAGCTGGTCGGGTTCGGTGCCCGCCACCGAGCTCGGCATGATCCCGAACCGGGTGACCTCCACCTCGGCCAGGGCGTCGACGAACCCGCCGCGCCGGCAGTACACCCGGTCCGCCGCGGCCGGGCCGGTCGCGGACCCGGGGCGGTAGTAGTCGCCGTCCCAGCGCCCCTCCGGTACGTCGGTGATGGCGTCCCTGCCGTCGAGGAGGTTGCGCCAGTACGCGTCGAGGTCGGCGGCGCCCGGCAGCAGCACCGCCATCCCCACGATCGCGACCGGACTGTGACGGTCCGTCATGTCACCAGCCCGAAGCGGTGTGGACTACGGCCGTGACCGACTCCTCGCCCCAGGCGAGTTCGCGCAGCAGCGCCGCGGTGCCCTCCTCCGGGTCGATCAGCCGGATCCCGCGCCGCGCGTACTCGCGCCCCAGCTCGGGGCTCACCATGCCGGTGTGCGTGCCGGTGGGCGCCCACGGTCCCCAGTGCACGGTCAGCACGCGGCGGCCGGTGCGGGCCCGCCAGGCCGAACCGAGGCTCTGCAGCGCGTCGTTGGCGGCGGCGTAGTCCACCTGTCCGCGGTTGCCGAGCACGGCGGAGACGCTGCCGAACAGCACGGTGAACGCGGGCCCGCTCGGCAGGTCCTCCAGCGCCGTCAGCAGGGCGTGGGCGCCGTCGGTCTTGGTGCCGTAGACCCGCTGGAAGGACTCGGCGGTCTTCTCGGCGATCAGCCGGTCCTCGATGACCCCGGCCGCGTGGACGACGCCGTCGAGACGGCCGTGCTCGGCGTGGATCTCCTTCACCGCCTGGAGCACCGCGTCGCCCTCGCGGACGTCGACCTGGTGGTAGCGGGCCGGGCTGCCGAGCGCCGCGAGTTCGCCCAAGGTGGCGGTGATCTCCCGCTGGGCCAGCAGGAGTTCGGCGGCGCGGTTGAGTTCCGCGGGAGTGCTGCCGTCCGCGCGGGCGGCGAGTGCCGCCCGGAGTGCGGCCGGGGTGTACGCGGCGGCGGTCGCCGGGTCCTCGGGGCCGGCCGGCGCGGGTGTCCGGCCGAGCAGTTCGAGACGGCACCGGGACGCGGAGGCGAGCGCGAGGGCGACCTGTGCGGTGATGCCCCGGGCGCCGCCGACCAGCAGCACCACGGAGTCCCGGTCGAGCCCGATGGCGGCGGCCTCGGCGGCTCCGGCGCCGGCCGGTCCCGCACCGCCGGTGGCGAGGGCGCCGAGCGGCGTTTCGACCAGTTCGAGGCCGTGCCGACCGGTGGCGGTGCGCACCACGACCGGTACGGCCTCCGCCGCCTCGGGGGCGAGCAGTTCGGCGAGCAGCGCGTCGGCCACGGCGGCGGGCGCGGTGTCCGCCAGGTCGACGACCCGTGCGACGGTCCCGGGGTACTCGCGGGCGACGGTGCGGAACAGGCCGTGCAGGCCCGCCGGGTTGGCGTCCGCCGGCTGGGCGGCGAGCAGCCGGCGCGGGCCGCGCCGCAGGGCGGCCTGGAACACGGGGAACGCGTCGGGCAGCACGGGCGGGCCGGCGGTGAGGGACTCCAGGTGCAGCACCCCGTCCACCCGGCCGTCCGCCTCGGTGAGCAGGTGACCGGCCGGCCGGGACAAGGGCTCGGCGCCGTACGACGTCAGCCGGGCCGCGACGGCCTCCGCGTGTGCGCCGCCACCCAGCAGGACGAACCGGCCACCGGTCAGGACAGCCGGGTTGGCCGGGCCGTCCGCGTCCTGGTGCGCCAGGAGCACCGGCCGGAGCAGGAGCCGTTTCGGCGCCTCACCGGTGACGGCGGCGGGCAGCGGCCGCTCCGACTCCGCCGCGGCCAGGCCCGGTTCGGGCGCGACCGGTGACGCGGGCGGTGCCGTCCGTTCCTCCGGGGGGCTGAGGCGGGCCGCGAGCCAGCCGGTCACCGACGCGGCCGTACGCGCCTTCGCCAGCTCCTCCAGCTCCGCGTCGTCGAGCGCGGCGGCGTCCGCATCGCCCCCGGTGCCCAGGCGCCTGGCCAGCTCACCGGCGATCTCGGCCCGCTTGATGGAGTCGATGCTGAGGTCGGCCTCCAGATCGAGGTCCGGTTCGATCATGTCGACGGGGTAGCCGGTGCGCTCGCTGATGATCTCCAGCACCACCTGGAGCACGTCCGCCTCCGTCACCACCGCGGGCGGCGACTCGGTCTCGGCGGGCACTGGTTGGGCGGCCACGGGTTCCACGACCGGCACGGGCTGCGGGACCTGGGGGAGGGCGGCGACCGGGGCGGAGACCGGCTCGGGGGCCGGTGTCCGCGCCTGTGGCGACGAGCCGAAGTAGGTCAGCAGCACGTCGCGCTGGGCGGCCACCATCTCCCGGCTGGTGCGCAGGAACTCGGCGATCAGCGCGTCCTGGCCGGTTGGGACGCCGTCGGGGTGGTTCGTCGTCACAGTCGTCTCCACAACGCGTCGGGCCGGTGCGAGGGCACCGGGGAGGAGGGCTCCGGCGGCGGTACGGACCAGCTGCCCGTCGACCGTCCAGCCGGGCCGTGCGGGCGCGGGGGCCTTGCTCGCGTCGACGGCGTCGCGGCCCTGGAACAGCCGGCCGGTGCGCACCGGGAGCCCCGCGACGGCCAGTTGGGCGAGGGCGTCGAGCCAGCCGCGCAGACCGCTGTCGGGACGCGGCTCGCACGCGACGGCGCGGTGCGGGCGGTCGCCCAGGATCTGCCCGACCAGCCGGGTGAGCACGGAACCGGGCCCGGCCTCGACGAAGATCCTCGCCCCGGCCTCGTACATCGCCTCGATCTGCGCGACGAAGCGGACCGGCGCGCCGATCTGCGCGGCGAGCTCCGCGCGGACCGCGTCGGCGTCCTCGCCGTAGGGGGCGGCGGTGCGGTTGGACCACACGGGGAACTCGGGTGCCCGCACGGGACGGCCGCGCAGGGCCCCGGCGAAGCGGTCGGCGCCGCCGGCCACCAGCGGGCTGTGGAAGGCGCAGGCCACGGGGATGCGCCGGGCCCCCATCCCGGCCTCGCGCAGCAGCCGGACGGTGGTCTCGACCGCCTCGGTCGGGCCGGAGACGACCGTCTGGCGGGGCGAGTTGTGGTTGGCGACGACGACGGACCCGGGGGCGTCCGCCGCGCGCAGGGCCCCGGCGAGGTCCTCGGCGCCGGCCGCCACCGCCGCCATCGCGCCGGGGTCGCCTCCGCCGGTGGCCGCGAGGATCGCCGAGGCCCGCTCGGCACTCAGCTCCAGCAGGTCCCGCGGCCCGATGGCGCCGGCCGCGCACAGGGCGACGAGTTCGCCGTAACTGTGTCCGGCCGCCATGTCGGGCCGCACCCCCGCCTCGGTGAGCAGGGCGTGCGCGGCGAGCCCGGCGATGCCCAGGGCCGGCTGGGCCACCCGGGTGTCGGTGAGAGCGGCCGACTGGCGCTCCCGCCCGGTCTCGTCGAAGGCCGCCGGCGGATACAGCACCCCGGCGTGCGCCCGGCCCAGCAGCAGGTAGTGCTGCAACTCGGGAAACGCCACGAACACGTCGGCGAGCATCCCGGGCCGCTGACTCCCCTGCCCGGGGAAAAGGAAGGCGACCTTGCCGGTCCCGGCGGAGCGGGGGACCCCGTCGGCCGCGGCGGCGGGTTCCGCCCGGTCCGCGTCGGGCTCCCGTGCCCGGGCCGGTTCGTCGGCCGACAGGTGGACGCCCGCTCGCGGGTCGTGTTCGCCGGCGAGCGCGCGGCGCAGGTGGGCGGCCAGTTCGGGGACGGTCGTGGCGACGACGGCGATGCGGACCGGCTCGTGCCGGGTGTCCGCGCGGCGGGAGGCGGCGAGCGCGAGGTCACGCAGGCGCCAAGGCAGGTCGCCCGCCTCGACCGCCTCCGCCGTCCGCAGGAGTTCCCCGGCGGCCCGTCCGGCCGCCGCACGGTCCACGCCCCGGAAGGTGAACAGTTCGGCGGGCCAGGCGTCCAGGCCCTGGGCCGGCGGCACGGCGTCCGCGTGGGCACCCACCACGAGGTGGAAGTTGGTGCCGCCGAAGCCGAACGCGCTGACCCCGGCGATGCGTTCGCCGGCCGGTGCCGCCCAGGGCAGTGCCCGCCGGTGGAAGACGAACGGGCTGCCGCCCTCCTCCCAGGCAGCGTTGGGCCGCTCCACGTGCAGCGTGGGCGGCTTCACGCCGGTGTGGAGGGACAGCACGGTCTTGATCAGGCCGGCCAGGCCGGCGGCGCACTTGGTGTGCCCGATCTGCGACTTCACCGACCCGAGGGCGCACCCGCCCGCCGTGGCGCCGGCCTCGGTGAACACCTCGCTCAGGACGGTGAGTTCGGTGCGGTCGCCGACCACCGTGCCGGTGCCGTGCGCCTCCACCAGGCCGACCTCGGCGGGGGAGACGCCCGCGTTGCGGTACGCCCGGGTGAGCGCGGCCCGCTGTCCCTCGGTGCGGGGCGCCGTCAGGCCCAGCGAGCGGCCGTCGCTGGAGCTGCCGACGCCCCTGATCACGCCGTAGATCCGGTCGCCGTCGCGTTCGGCGTCCGCGAGCCGTTTCAGGACGACGCAGGCGACGCCCTCACCGAGGGCGATGCCGTCGGCGGAGCTGTCGAAGGCGCGGGACCGGCCGGTGGGGGAGAGGGCGTGGACGGAGGAGAAGAGGACGTAGTCGTTGATGCCGTTGTGCAGGTCGGCGCCCCCGCAGAGCACGAGGTCACTGGTGCCGCCTACGAGTTCCTTGCAGGCCACGTCGACGGCGGCGAGCGAGGACGCGCAGGCCGCGTCGACGGTGTAGTTGGCGCCGCCGAGGTCCAGGCGGTTGGCGATCCGGCCCGAGACGACGTTGGCGAGCATGCCGGGGAAGGAGTCCTCGGTCAGCCGCGGGAGCTGCTCGGCCACGCCCTCGGGGACGGTGCCGAAGTACGAGGGCAGTACGGCCCGCAGGGTGGTGGCGTTGGACAGGTCGCTGCCCGCCTCCGCCCCGAACACCACGGAGGCGCGGGCCCGGTCGAACTCCCGTCCCCGCTCGCCGTATCCGGCGTCGTCGAGGGCCCGCCGGGCGGCTTCGAGAGCCAGCAGCTGGACGGGCTCGATGCTGCCGAGTGAGGTGGGCGGGATGCCGTAGCGCAGCGGGTCGAAGGGGATGCGCGGCAGGAAGCCGCCCCACTTCGACGGGGTGGCGCCCGGGGTGTCCGCGGACGGCGGGGCGTAGTGCACGGCCGGGTCCCAGCGGTCCGGCGGGACCTCGCCGACGGCGTCGTGGCCACCGAGGACGTTCGCCCAGAACGCGGCGAGGTCGGGGGCGTCGGGGAACATGCAGGCCATGCCGATCACGGCGACGTCGAGCGGTGCGGGAGCCTCCTGGGCCGGGGCCTCGCCGCCGCCCAGACGTGGGCGCAGGACGGCGGACCGCCCGGTGAGGAAGGTGGCGGCGGCCTCGGTCACCGAGCGGTGCAGGGCGTCGATCGTGGTGGTCGCCGAACGCAGCACCGACACCTCGCCGGCCATGAACATGCCCTCGGCGAGCCCGCGTTCGGCGTCGACCGGGATGAGCGCGCCGGTGGCGTCCCGTTCGACGCCCTTGCTGGCGATCCGCAGCCGGCCCACGTTGAGCCGCTCCAGTTCCTCCCAGATCCGCCGGTCGGGGACGCCCCGGTCCCGCAACCCGGCCTCGAACTGCCGGTATCCGTCGCTGAAGGGGCTCGGGACGCAGCGGGTGGCGTGTCCGGGGGCCGTCTCCAGCAGGGTGGTCCGGGTCGCCCGCACGACCTGTTCCTGGAACAGGGGCCGGATCGCCCCGGAGGTGACGGCTTCCTCCGTGAACAGGTAGGCGGTGCCCATCAGGACGCCGACGGCGGCACCGCGCGCGGTGAGCGGAGCGGCGAGCGCGGCGACCATCGCGGCCGACCGCTCGTCGTGCACACCGCCCGCGAAGAACACCTCGACCCGCGCCGCCACCTCGGGCCCGACGCTGTCCAAGTAGTCGTCCAGCACCCCGAGTTGCGCCTCCCACAGCGGGAAGCTGCCGCGCGGTCCGACATGCCCGCCGCACTCGGAGCCCTCGAAGACGAACCGGCGCGCGCCCGACTCCAGGAACTGCCGCAGCAGACCGGGCGAGGGCACGTGCAGGAAGGTGCTGATGCCGGCCCGTTCCAGCGCCTCGGCCTGGGAGGGCCGTCCGCCCGCGATGATCGCGTGGCTCGGCCGCAGCTCCCGTACGGCTTCGAGCTGGGCGTTCCTGGTCTCCTCGGGCGCGAAACCGAGGACTCCCACCCCCCAGGGCCGCCCCGCCACGGCGTCCCGCGTCCGTGCCAGCACCTCGCGTGACTGTTCGCCGCCGGAGAGGGCCAGCGCGACGAACGGCAGCGCGCCGCCCCCGGCGACGGCGGCGGCGAACCGCGCTTGATCGCTCACCCTGGTCATCGGCCCCTGCGCGACGGGCAGTTCGGTACCGAGCGCCCTGCTCATCGGCGAACCGGGGCGCAGCGCGCCGGCCGGCCCCTCGTCCCGTACCGCGTCCCGGACGGCGGCCGTCAGGGCGCGGACCACCCCGGCCGCGTCCTTCCAGTGCTCGGCGAACCGGGCGGCGAGGAAGCCGTCCTCGCCCACCGGGAGCAACTGGGTACGCGGATCGCGCGCGCCGAGCAGCCGCGCCACCGCCGCCGGGTCGTCGGCCGCGGCAGCGGGGGCGTCCGGGCCGCGGCGGCGCAGGACGCGGTGACCTGCGACGACCGTGGTCTCGGAGCCGTCCATGGACCGCAGCGCGGCGGCCGCCGCCTCCGCGAGCCCCGACTCGGCGAGCAGTGCGAGCTGGCTGTCGATCACGACCCCGGCCGCGCCGCCGGCCAGGGCGGCCGCCGCCGTCCGTGGCCCGACACCACCGCAGGCCCAGACCGGGAGGGTGACGCCGTCCTCGGCGAGGAGGTGCTGCAGCAGGACGAAGGTGCTCAGTTCACCGACCCGGCCGCCGCTCTCCCGGCCCCGGGCGATCAGCCCGTGCGCGCCGGAGCGGACCGCGGCCAGGGCCTCGTCCAGTGCGGTGACCTCGACCAACACCCGTGAACCAGAGGGAACGTGGGAGATCGACCAGGGCGAGTCGGCACCGAGGACCACGGTGTGGGGGCCGCCGCCGGCCGGTGTCCCCGGCAGGTCCGCGGGCTCCAGCAGGCAGTCGCCCGCGATCCGCACCCCGAACGGGCCGGGTGCCCAGCGTCCGAGGCGGGCCAGCGCCTCCCTGGATCTTCGGTCGCCGGTTCCGAGGTCGAGCACCCCGAGTCCGCCGGCCCGGCTGACGGCGGCGGCGAGCCTGGCGTCCGGTTCGCGAAAAGGGGTGATTCCAATGATCAGGTCTTCGGCGCGCACAGCAGACGTCATGATTCTCCGCATAAACGGTGAGACTGCATGGTGGGGGTTACGGCCTGCAGAAGACGAATTGGCTCGCACGGCGCGTCTTTTCCGTGGCGCGCCACGAGAAACTCGCGTGAAAAGGTGCTTGAAAGCTAGACCCGTAGTTACCCGTGGGTCAACAGTGCCTTCCCGGTGCGTTGGGTGACCGAATCGATCCGGCCAGTGCGGACCGGTTGTCACAAACGGCGAGAAATACTGCCAATCTCCTTCAGAGGCTCCGTCGGGCGGACCACAGCGTCGTAAGCCCATCAAAGCCACCGGCCTATTCACTCCCGGCTCACACCCCGGAAACGTGAACGGTGCGCGAAGTGGGCCCGGTGAACTCCCCGTGTCCACGGAAGTGAACGAAGAATCCGACTTGGTGCCATTCGACCCGCAGTGGCAATGCGGCCCGATCACGGACGGAATTCAGACTTCCGCCGGCCCCGCCGCCGTCACCATCCCGTGCGCAGCACATGGTTGACGAGCAGGGCGAGGACCGCCTGCGCGAGGAGCCAGGCCCGGGGCCGGGTCAGGAACGCGCAGGCCGGCAGCAGCCACATCGCGAACGGCAGCCAGATGCGTTCCGTCTCCGCCTTGCTCATGCCCGACAGATCGGCGGCCAGCAGCGCGACCAGGGCGGCCCCCACCAGCAGGGCGAGCCGGAACTCCGGCCGCCCACCGCGCGGGCCGGCGAGGGCGGGCCCACCGCGCGGGCCGGCGAAATCGCGCCCGCCGCGCGCGCCGGCGAGGGCGATGCCGGTCCGGCGCAGTCCCGCCGCCGTCGCCGGTCCCGTGATCACGGCCGCGCAGGCCAGGTTCGCCCACACCCAGTAGCCGTACGGCCGGACGCCGCCCGCCCCCTGGTGGTAGCGGCGGACCAGCAGGCGGTACGCCTCCCACCAGTCGAAGCCCACCAGCGTGAACGCGGCCGGCACCACGACGCAGCCGGCGGCCGCGAACAGCAGGGGCCGGGTGCGGTGGGTGCCGAGGACGAGCACGGCGGCGGCGATCACGGCGATGAGGGTGAGGCCGTAGGAGAGGTACGCCGTCAGGCCCAGGAGGAGACCGGAGGCGGCGCCGGTCAGGGCGGGGCGGTGGCCGGTCACCGCGAGGGCGAGGAGGGCCAGCGCCCAGGCGGCGACCGCCGCGAAGTAGCCGTCGGCGGACGTGCCGACCCACACCGCGGCCGGCGCCAGGACCAGGAACGGCGCCGCGCGGCGGGCGAGCGCCTCCCCGGCGAGGGCCCGCAGGGCGACGAGGACCGCGACCGCCGCGGTCGTGCCGGCCGTGATGCACCAGGTGCCCGCCCAGCCCCCGCCGCCCAGGCCGATCCGGTCGAGCAGGACGAAGGTGAGCGTCGCGCCCGGCGGATGCCCGGCGACATGCGCGGGCCAGTTGTCCGGGGAGTCGATGAGGATGTGCCCGGTGAAGTCCCGCAGCGTGGCCGGGATGTCCCGGAACCGGCCGACGACCGGGAGGTACTCGCTCCGGGTCGTCAGCTGCTCGGCGATGCCCCGGTACCAGCCGTCGACCAGGGCCAGCGACCACGTCCAGGCCAGGCCGGCCGCCCAGCCGGCGAGCAGCAGGCGGCGCCAGGACAGCCGGGCGGCCAGCGACGGGCCGTACGCCACGACCGCCGCCGCGACGGCGATCGCGGCCGGGGTGCCGGGGCCGACGTGCGGGTCCCAGTCCGCGAGCAGCGGCGGCCAGTTGACCCGCAGGCTGCCGTCCCGGTGCTGGACGGCGCCACCGACGACGGCGGCCGTCACGACGAGCAGGGCGGCGGCCACCGCCGCGTACAGGTCACGCAGGAGATCGCGGTTCACGCCCGAACGCTAGGCCGCGGGGCCTGCACCGGACGGCTGACAGGCGCGGACGTCAGAGTTTCGTCATGGTTCGCGGCCCCTTTCAGGGGGTGGCGCGGGCCTACGGTCGGGGCATGCGACGCTCTCCCACATCGCCCGCGTTCTGGCGCAGTCCACTGCGCGGCCCCTGGTTCACCTCGGTGCTCGGGGTGGTGCTGCTCGGCGGGATCACGGTGCTCTTCGTGACGGGGCTGCTCTCGTACGCCGCCTACAACCCGGGCCTGTCGCCGGTCAACGACAAGACCCCCGACAAGGGCGTCCTCGGCTTCTACCTCTTCGCCTGGCCGACCCACCCGGTATGGCTGTACCGGCTCACCCAGGGCGTGCACGTCACCCTCGGGCTCACCCTGATCCCCGTCCTGCTGGCCAAGCTGTGGTCCGTGGTGCCGCGGCTGTTCGCGCTGCCCCCGGCCCGGTCCCTCGCCCACGCCCTGGAGCGGGTCTCCCTGCTCCTGCTGGTCGGGGGCGGCCTGTTCGAGTTCGTCACCGGCGTGCTCAACGTCCAGCTCGACTACGTCTTCCCCGGCTCCTTCTACCCGCTGCACTTCTACGGCGCCTGGGTGTTCTTCGCCGCGTTCCTCGCGCACGCCGTGCTGAAGCTGCCCCTGGCGCTGCGCAACCTGCGCCGACTGCACGAGGAGGACAGCGAGTTGGTGTCCCCCGAGCCGGCCGCGCCGACCGTGTCCCGGCGTGGCGCGCTCTGGCTGGTCGGCGGCGGCTCCCTGCTGCTGTTCGCCACGTCCGTCGGACGCGGCTTCGACGGGCCGCTGCGGAGGACCGCCGTCCTCGCCCCGCACGGCGGCTCCGAGCCGGGCGGCGGACCGGGCGGCTTCCAGATCAACAAGACGGCCGCGTACGCGGGGATCCGCGCGGCGGAGACGAGCGAGGACGCCTGGCGGCTGGTGCTGACCGGCCGCACCGGCACGGTCCGGCTGAGCCGGGCGGACCTGCTGCGCCTGCCCCTGCACAGCTCGGCGTTGCCCATCGCCTGCGTCGAGGGCTGGTCGACCTCCGACCAGTGGTGGCGCGGCGTACGGCTACGGGACCTGGCGGCCCTCGTCGGGTACGACGATCCGCCGGACGTCCTCGTGGAGTCCCTGCAACGGCACGGCGCCTTCCGCCACGCCGCCCTGCGCGCCAACCAGACCGGTGACCCGCGCTCCCTGCTCGCCCTGTTCGTCAACGGCGAGGACCTGACCCCCGACCACGGCCACCCGGCGCGGATCATCGTGCCCGCGGCACCCGGTGTGCTCAACACCAAGTGGGTGGCCCGGATGACGTTCGGAGACCTGTGATGCGCAAGCCGTTTCCGGTCGGCAGCCCGTTCCAACTGCTGCTGCTGGCCTGCTCGTTCGCGCTCGCCGGCTATGCGGGCGTACGGCTGCTCGCGGGGGACTGGTTCGGGGTCGCGCTGTGGGTCGTGGGGGCGGCTCTGCTCCACGACCTGGTGTTGCTGCCGCTGTACGCGGTGGCCGACCGCGCGCTCGTCCGGGCGGCGGGCCGCCGCCCGGAGGTCGTGATGTACGTCCGGGTGCCCGCCGCCCTGTCCGGGCTGCTCCTGCTGGTGTGGTTCCCGCTGATCAGCGGGCAGGTGTCGAAGCGCTACGCCTCGGCCACCGCGCTGTCCGCGACCGGCTTCACCGCCCGCTGGCTGCTGCTGACGGCCGCGCTGTTCGGTGGCTCGGCGCTGCTGTTCCTGCTGCGGTCGCGGCCCCGGTTGCGCAGGGCGGCGAAGCAGCGGCCCCCGGCCGTCCACTGATCGACGGCACGCCAGCCCGCGCGGTCCGCGTGCCGCAGCAGGGCCGGCGTGCCGAGCCGGGCCCACGGGAAGGGGGTGCTCGCGGCCCCCCGGGCGTCGGTGACATGGACCACGACGCGTTCGTCGAGGTCCGGCACCGGCACCGTCTCCACGATCAACAGGCCCTCGGCCACGAGGAGTTGGGACATGCGGGCGAGCAGGGCCCGAGGGTCGCCGCCGATGCCGACATTGCCGTCGACCAGCAGGGCGGTGCCCCAGCGGCCCTCGCCCGGGAGCGGCTCGAAGACAGAGCGCCGCAGCGCCTGTCCGCCCGAGCGGACCGTGCGCGCGACGGCCGCCTCGCTGACGTCGATGCCCAGCGCCCGGCGGCCCCCGGTGCCGAGGGCGGCGACCAGGCGGCCCGGCCCGCAGCCCACGTCGAGGACGGTGCCCTCGCAGCGGCGCAGCACCTCCAGGTCGGCCGTGTCGGCGGCCGCGCACCAGCGCTCCACCTCCAGGGGCAGCAGCCAGCCGTCGGCCCGGCTGAGGAACAGCGGGCCCCGGCCGGCCCGCAGGGCGTCGGAGTAGGGATCGGCCGACCAGGAACGCTCCCCGGCGCGCGACGACTGCCGCACGAGGTGCGCGGCGACGGCCGGCACGGTGCCGGTCGCCGTCACCGTCGCCGCGGTCTGCGGTCCCGGCACTGTCGCCGCCGTCGTCGTTGCCGGGGGGCCCGCCTGCGGGGTCCGTGCGGTGCGCGCCGGGCGGGTCGCCCGTGCCGTGGTCATCGGTCACCCGCCGCGCCGAGCCGGGCCAGCTCGGCCGCGAACCGTCCGCCGGGCGCCTCCTTGGCGACCAGGTCGGCGTCGTACGCCGTGTCCACGTCCCGCAGCCGCGGCAGGTCCCGCACCCGCAGGCCCGCGAGCCGGGCGCGCTGCGCGGCACCCGTGCCGGGCGTCGACATCGGGACCCCGCGCAGCAGCGCGGGGTCCGGTTCCGCCAGGCCCAGCGCCCAGAAGCCGCCGTCCTCGGCGGGGCCGAAGTACGCGTCGCAGTCCGCGAAGTCGACGGTCAGCAGTTCCGGCGTCACCTGCGGGGTGTCCATGCCGATGAGCAGCGCCGGGCCGGTACAGCCCGCGAAGGCCGACGCCAGCCGCTCGTCCAGACCGCCCGCGCACTGCCGTACGACCTCGAACCCGGTCGGCAGCCAGGGGCCGGGCTCGCCCTCCAGGACCAGGATCCGGCGCCGCGCGGGCGTCCGCGCCACGACGTCCAGGGTGTCGGCGAGGGCGGCCGCGGCGAGCCCGGCCGCCTCCCGCGGACTGAACGGCGGCGTCAGCCGGGTCTTCACCCGCCCCGGTCGCGGCTCCTTGGCGATGACGAGGAGCGTGGTCACCGGCGGGTTCCTTCCTGAAGGGCGAGGGATGCGTGAACGGCCGGACGGCCGGCGGCGGGGAGTTTCCCGGGGCCGCCGGGCGACTCGGTGCCGACGGAGTCCGGCCCACCGTGGCCGGCGGGCCCGTCGCCGCCGGCGACGGGCGGTTCGGCGCTGTGGGGCAGTCCCCCGCGGGCGGCGGCCGGACCGCGACCGGCGGCGGACTCCTCGACGCCGGTGGTGGTCCGGCCACCGGAGCCGGCGAGGGGCCGGCCGCTGTCGGGCCGCCCCGTGCCGGGGGAGGGCGGGCCGTCGCCGTCGCCGGCGGCGGCACCGGAGCCGGTGAGCGCTTCGGCGACGAGGGGCCGGCCCCTGCCACCGGAGGCCGGGCCGTGACCGGCCGTGGGTTCCTCGGTGCCGGTGCCGGTGCCGGTGCCGGTGCCGGTGGCGGTGCCGGTACGGGTGGCAGTGGCGGTGCGGGTGCCCGTGCCGGTACGGATGGCGGTCGCGGTGGCGGTCGGGTCGTTCGCGCCGGGCGGGTTGCCGGGCGTGGGTTCCTCGGCCAGTACGCGGCTCATGTCCCGTACCGCCTGCCAGGTGCCGCGCCAGGTCCCCGTCACCTTGGACGTACCGGTGCGCGGGCGGTACGGGACGTCGTACTCGGCGATGCGCCAGCCCGCGTCGGCGGCGCGCACCACCATCTGGAGCGGATAGCCGCTGCGCCGGTCGGTCAGTCCGAGGGACAGCAGCGGCTCCCGGCGGGCGGCGCGCAGCGGGCCGAGGTCGCGCAGGCGCAGTCCGGTGCGGCGGCGCAGGAGCCGGGAGAGGGCGAGGTTGCCGGCCCGGGCGTGCGCGGGCCAGGCGCCCGCGCCCTGCGGGCGGCGCCGGCCGAGCACCAGGTCCGCCTCACCGGCCCGGATCCGGCGGACGAACGCCACCAGGTCGGCCGGATCGAGGGAGGCGTCGCAGTCGCAGAAGCAGACGATGTCGGCCGTGGCGGCGGTCAGACCGGCATGGCAGGCGGCGCCGAAGCCGCGCCGTTCCTCCCGTACGACCGTCGCGCCGAGGTCGCTCGCGACGCGGGCCGAGCCGTCCGTGGAGCCGTTGTCCACGACGAGCGCGCGCCAGCCGGGCGGGATGCGCTCCAGCACCCGGGGCAGGGCCTCGGCCTCGTCGAGACAGGGGAGCACGACGTCGACGGACGCCGTCTCGAAGGCCGTCGGGGAATCCGTGGGGAAAGAGGTCGTCACGGCATTCACCCTACGAGCGCGAAACGGGCATACCGGACTTCAGCTCCTTACGAAACCAGGACGTCGGCCGCCGTGGGCGGCGTGAGCGGTTCCGTGGTGCGAGGCTGGCGGCATGGAGCAGCAGCCTTACGCACCCGGCGGCGCCCGGGTCCTCGTCGTCGACGACGACCCGACCGTGGCCGAGGTCGTCTCCGGGTACCTCGACCGGGCCGGATACGTGGTGGACCGGGCCGGTGACGGACCCGACGCGCTCGCCCGGGCGGCCGCGCACTGGCCCGACCTGGTCGTGCTGGACCTGATGCTGCCCGGCATGGACGGCCTGGAGGTCTGCCGGCGCATGCGCGGCCACGGGCCCGTGCCGGTCATCATGCTCACCGCGCGCGGCGACGAGGACGACCGCATCCTCGGCCTCGAGGTGGGCGCCGACGACTACGTCACCAAGCCCTTCAGCCCCCGCGAACTCGTCCTGCGCGTCGAGTCGGTGCTGCGCCGCAGCCGGCCGGCGCGGGCGGCGGGCCGCGCGGCGCAACCGCCGGCGCTGCTGCGCGCCGCCGGGCTGGCGCTGGATCCCGCGGCCCGGCGAGCCGTCAAGGGCGAGACCGAACTCGCCCTCACCATCCGCGAGTTCGACCTCCTCGCTTTCTTCCTGCGGCATCCCGGGCGGGTCTTCAGCCGGGAGGACCTCATGCGGGAGGTGTGGGGCTGGGACTTCGGCGACCTGTCGACCGTCACCGTCCATGTCCGCCGGCTGCGCGGCAAGGTCGAGGACGACCCGGCGCGCCCGCGCCTGGTCCAGACGGTGTGGGGTGTCGGCTACCGCTTCGACGCCGGCCGCGACCAGGAGGCGTAGACGGTGAACGACACCCTGCTCATCGCCGTCTACGCCTTCCTCGGCGCCGCCGCGGCCGGCCTGCTGGGGGCGTGCGTGCTGATGCTGATCCGGCGGCGCTCGCTGATCGCGCACCTCACGGTGGTCGCCGCCGTCGCCGTCACCGCCATGCTCGCCGGGACGCTGGTGGTCGCGGACGCCATGTTCCTGTCCGCGCACGACCTGAAGGTCGTCACCACGGTCGTCGCGATGGCCGCCGTGGTCTCCCTGGCCAGCGCGTTGCTGCTCGGCCGCTGGGTCGTCGGCCGCAGCCGCGCCCTCGCGCTCGCCGCCCGTTCCTTCGGCGACGGCGGCGACTTCACCTCGCCCGTGGGTCCCGCGACCGCGGAACTCGACGCGCTGAGCCGGGAGTTGGAGGCGACCAGCGCCAAGCTCGCCGCCTCCCGGCAACGGGAGCGCGCCCTGGAGTCCTCACGGCGTGAACTCGTCGCCTGGATCTCGCACGACCTGCGCACGCCGCTGGCCGGGCTGCGCGCGATGTCCGAGGCGCTGGAGGACGGCGTCGCCAGCGACCCCGGCCGCTACCTGCGGCAGATCCGCACCGAGGTCGAACGCCTCAACGGCATGGTCGGCGACCTCTTCGAACTGTCCCGCATCCACGCGGGCAGCCTCACCCTCACCCTGTCCCGGATGTCGTCCTACGACCTCGTCGGCGACGCCCTCTCGGGGGCGGACGCGCTCGCCCGCCAGAACGGGGTACGGCTGGTCGGGGCACGCGTCGAACCGGTGCCGGTCGAGGTGGACGGCCGGGAGATGAGCCGCGTCCTCGGCAACCTCCTCGTCAACGCCATCCGCCGCACCCCGGCCGACGGCACGGTCGCGATCGCCGCCGAGCGCTCGCCCGAGGGCGTGGTCCTGTCCGTGACGGACGGCTGCGGCGGCATCCCCGAGGAGGACCTGCCCCGCGTCTTCGACACCGGCTGGCGCGGCACCCACGCCCGGACCCCGCCGGCCGGCGCGGGACTCGGCCTCGCCATCGTCCGCGGCATCGTCGAGGCCCACCAGGGCCGCGCCACCGTACGCAACGTCCTGGGCGGCTGCCGCTTCGAGGTGACCCTCCCGACCCCCAGCCCGTCGACCCCGGCCGGTTGACACCCACCGCCCCGACGGCCCGGGCGCCGCGGCCGTCCTCCAGCCCGTCGACCCCGGCCGGTTGACACGCACCGCCCATGCGGCCCGGGCGCCACAGCCGTGAGTAGGACACCCCGAAGCCGCCGGGTCGGGCGTGCGGTCGGCGACCGCCGGGGGTGGCGCCGCCGGCTCGCGCGGGGGGAGGGGCGTGATCGCCCTCGCCGGCCCGGAGCGCGCGCTCGCCGGTCGGCGTTGCCTGCCGGAGCCGGGCAGGGGTGCCTGTCCGGCCGCGTGCGGATGCCCGGCCGAGGGCCGGTGCGCGGCCGGTCGGGGTGCGGGCCGGCGTTCGCCGGGTGAGCGGTTCCGGGGCCGGCGACCGCGGTGCGGCCGGCTCGGCCGGACGGGTCGCGCCCCGCCGACCGTGGGGCCGTCGGCTTCGGCCGGAAGGCCGCGCCCAGTCGGCGCCGGCGCCCGTCCCGTGTGGCGCCGCCGGCCCAACTCCCCTGGCCCCCGTGTCAGTTCGAGGCCAGCGAGGCGTGGGCGAACTCGCGCATTCCCTCCTCGAACGCGATGCCCGCCTTCCAGCCGAGGTCGGCCCGCAGGCGGGCCGAGTCCGCCGTGATGTGCCGGACGTCCCCGAGGCGGTACCCGCCGGTGACGACGGGCTCGGGGCCGCCGTACGCCGCGGCCAGCGCGCGGGCCATCTCGCCGACCGTGTGCGGCTCGCCGCTGCCGGTGTTGTACGCGGTGAGCGTGCCGTCGGGCGAACCGGCCTCCAGCGCCGCCACGTTGGCGGCGGCCACATCCCTGACGTGCACGAAGTCCCGCCGCTGGCCGCCGTCCTCGTAGACCTGCGGGGCCTCCCCGCGGGCCAGCGCCGAGCGGAAGAAGGAGGCGACGCCCGCGTACGGGGTGTCGCGCGGCATGCCGGGCCCGTACACGTTGTGGTAGCGCAGCGACACCGCCGTGCCGCCCGTGGCCCGCGCCCACGCGGCCGCCAGGTGCTCCTGGGCGAGCTTGGTGGTGGCGTACACGTTGCGCGGATCGACCGGGGCGTCCTCGGCCACGAGCCCGGGGGACAGGTCGGCGCCGCAGTGCGGGCAGGTCGGCTCGAAGCGTCCGGCGTCCAGGTCGGCCACGGCCCGCGGCCCGGGCCGCACCACCCCGTGCCGCCCGCACGTGTACCGCCCCTCGCCGTACACCACCATCGATCCGGCCAGCACCAGCCGCCGTACGCCCGTCCCGGCCATGGCGGTGAGCAGGACCGCGGTGCCGAGGTCGTTGCGGGACACGTACTCCGCCGCGTCGGCGAAGCCGGCGCCCAGGCCGACCATCGCCGCCTGGTGGCAGACGGCGTCCACGCCGGCCAGGGCACGTCCGACGGCGCCCGGGTCGCGCACGTCGGACCCGGGGCGGGCCCGGACGTCGTAGACGACGGGCTCGTGCCCGTGTGCCTCCAGGGCCCTGACGATGTGACTTCCGATGAACCCGGCACCGCCGGTGACCAGTACACGCATGCGCTCACGCTAGGGCCGGACGGGGCCGGGGACCCCGGGCCGCGCCCGGCACGTCACCGGTCCGTAAGACCTGGCCCGCCCGCCCACCGGCACCCGGTCGGCGGGTCAGCCGGTGAGGGGGAGGGTCACCGTGAACACGGTGCTGCCCGGGGCGTCGGACAGCGCTATCGTGCCGCCGTGCGCGCGGACCAGGGCGGTCGCGACCGCGAGACCCAGGCCGCTGCCCCCGCGGTCGCGGCTGCGGGCCTTGTCGACGCGGTAGAAGCGGTCGAAGACCCGCTCCCGTTCGGCGGGCGGGATGCCGGGGCCCGCGTCGGCGACCCGCACCAGGGCCGCGCCCGGCCCGGCCGTGACGGCCACGGACACCGCCGTGCCGGGCGGGGTGTGCACGGCGGCGTTGGTCAGCAGGTTGTCCAGGACCTGCCGGACGCGCTGCGGGTCGAGGCGCAGCCGCAGCGCGCCGGGGCCGTCCGCGACCGTCAGCGGATGCTCCGGATGGCTCGCGCGGAACGCGTCGGCCGCCTGCTCGACGAGGTCCGTCAGGTCCGCCTCCTCCGGCCGCAGCGGGGTCTCCACCTCGGCGGCGTCCAGGCGGGCGAGCAGCAGCAGGTCGTCCAGCAGGACGCCCATCCGCGCGGCCTCGGCACGCAGCCGGGCCAGGTGCCGGTCCCGTTCCCCGGGGGCGTTGGCGGCGGCGTACTGGAAGAGGTCGGCGTACCCCCGTACGGACATCAACGGCGTCCGCAGCTCGTGCGAGGCGTCGGCGACGAAGCGGCGCAGCCGCTGTTCGGCCGCGGCGCGGACCGCGAGGGAGTCGTCGATGTGCTCCAGCATGGTGTTGAAGGCGGTGCGCAGCTCCTCCACCTCCGGGCCGCCGCCGGGACCGTCGGCGCGCAGCGGGAGCCGGGCCGCGGACTCGGACAGGTCGTGGGAGGCGATGCCGTGGGCGGTGTGCGCCATGTCGCTGAGCGGTTTGAGGCCGCGCCGCAGCATCCGCCGGCCGAGTACGACGAGCACCAGCAGCGCGAGACCGAACGCGACGACCTGCACGGTGATCAGCTGCCGCACCGTCGCGTCGATGTTCGCGGTGGGCGCGGCGCTGACCAGCACCACGCCGGGTTCGACCTCGCAGGCCCGCAGCCGGTAGGTGCCCTCCCCGTCGATCGTCGCCACGCGGGTGAGCTCGGTGCCCGAGCGCGCCATCGTCTCGGCGAGGGCCGTGAACGCGCCCGTGTCGGCGGGGACTTCGGCGGGGGTGCGGAGGGCGGCCGCGGTGCCCCGTACGTCGTAGACCGCGGTGTACCAGCCGTAGTAGGGCTGCCGTCGGACGGTGCCGTGCGCCTCGGCGTCCTTGGACTGCACGACCTGGACGAGCTTCAGCTGCTGCCCGAGCTGGTGGTCCAGGTAGTCGCGCATGTACATGGTCAGCGCGGTGCCGACCACGGCGAACACCGCGAGGGACAGCACGCCGAGGCCGAAGGCCAGCCGGGTGCCCAGCCGCAGCCCCCGGTACCTCCGCCACAGCCGGGCCGGCCGCCCGGTCACCCGGCCGCCTCCCTGACCACGTACCCGAAGCCCCGGACGGTGTGGATCAGGGGTGTCCGGCCCTCGGCGGGCTCGTCGAGCTTGCGGCGCAGCCGGCTGACGACCAGCTCGACGACGTTGGAGCGGCCCCCGAAGCCGTACTCCCACACGTGGTCGAGGATCTGCGCCTTGGTCAGCACGGTGGGGGACCTGCGCATCAGGTAGCGCAGCACCTCGTACTCGGTCGGGGTGAGCGTGAGCAGCCGCTCGCCGCGCCGCACCTGGCGGGTGTCCTCGTCCATCGTCAGGTCCGCGACCCGCAGCACGGAGCGCGGGAAGCCGGGTCCGGCACTGCGCCGCAGCACGGTCCGCAGCCGGGCCATGAGCTCCTCCACCGCGAACGGCTTGACCAGGTAGTCGTCGCCGCCGCGGGTCAGGCCCGCGACCCGGTCGGCGACCGTGTCCCGGGCGGTGAGGAACACCACGGGCACCATCGTGCCGAGGGCGCGCAGCCGGTCGAGGACGCCGAAGCCGTCCACGTCCGGCAGCATCAGGTCCAGCACCACGATGTCCGGGCGGAACTCGGCGGCCAGCCGCAGCGCCTCCTCGCCGGAGTTCGCGGTGGCCGCCTCCCAGCCCTCGTAGCGGGCGACCGTGGCGACGAGGTCGGCGATCGGCGGGTCGTCGTCCACGACGAGGAGGCGTACTTTGTCCACCCGCTCATAGTGCTGCACAAGCCTCCCGGCACCAGGCCCGCTGACCGGGCACGCCCACATCGATAACCACTTGAAAGATAAATGACAGCGGAACGACAGCTTCGGCGAGCCAAGCTCGTACCCCGGACCCGATCAAGGAGCTGCCGTCCCGTGACGACCGTCCAGTCGCCCTCCGCGCCCCCCACGGCGATACGGCCCAGGGTGGTGGCCCGCACGGGCCTGTACGCCGTGCTGGCCGCCAACGCCGCAGTGGTGACCTTCTTCTTCACCCAGGCCGGATTCGCGTCGAACACCCTTATCGTGCTGGGCCGCCTGGCCGGCCTGTACGGCGCCCTCCTGATGGCCTTCCAGCTGCTGCTGGTGGCCCGGCTGCCCTGGCTCGACCGCCGCATCGGCATGGACCGGCTGACCTCCTGGCACCGCTGGACCGGCTTCGGCATCCTGTGGACGCTGCTCACGCACGCCGTGTTCATCACCTTCGGCTACGCCGAGTCCTCCTCCCTGGACCCGGTGAACCAGCTGGTCGACCTCGCCGAGACCGTCGAGGGCGTGCTCCGCGCCGTCGTCGCGCTGGCCGTCATCCTCGTTGTGGGCGCCGTCTCCGGACGCTACGCCCGGCGCCGTCTCGCCTACGAGACCTGGCACTTCATCCACCTGTACACCTACGCCGCGGTGGTCCTCGCCTTCACCCACCAGGTCGCCGTCGGTACGACCTTCACCTCCTCCTCCGCGGCCACCACCTACTGGTACGCCGTGTGGGGCGTCGCCCTCGGCTCGGTGGTCCTCGGCCGGCTCGCCCTGCCGCTGTGGCGCAACTGGCGCCACCAGCTGCGCGTCACGGCCGTCGTCCCCGAGTCCGACACCGTCGTCTCCATCCACATGACCGGCCGCGACCTCGACCGGCTGCCCGCCCGGGCCGGCCAGTTCTTCCTCTGGCGCTTCCTGACCCGGGACCGCTGGTGGCAGGCCAACCCGTTCTCCCTGTCGGCCGCCCCCGACGGCCGCACACTGCGGCTCACCGCCAAGACGGCCGGCGAGGGCACCGCGGCCCTGCGGCACGTGAAGGTCGGCACCCGCGTCTTCGCCGAGGGGCCCTACGGCGCCTTCACCGCCCTGCACCGCACCCGCCCGGAGGCCGTGCTCATCGCCGGCGGCGTCGGCGTCACCCCCATCCGCGCGCTGCTGGAGGAACTGGAGGGCCACGCGGTGGTCCTCTACCGCGTCGCCACCGACCGGGACGCCGTCCTCTACGACGAGCTCCGCGAACTCGCCCACGCCAAGGGCGCCGAACTCCATCTGGTGACCGGGCCGGTCAGCCCCGACAAACTGGCGCCCGCCGAACTCGGGCGGCTAGTACCGGACATCACCGACCGGGACGTCTTCCTGTGCGGGCCGCCCCCGATGATGAACGCCGTGCTGGGCAGTCTCCGCGAACTGGGCGTGCCCAAGCCGCAGATCCACTTCGAACGCTTCAGCCTGGCCGGCTGAGGGAGACGGGAACACACCGTGAAGCGAGCACTGCCCGTCCTTGTCCTGAGCGTCGCCGGCCTGGTCCCGCTGTGGCGCTACGAGCCGTCCACACAGACCTCCACCACCCAGGCCGCCACCCCGGCCCCCTCCGCGGCGGCCTCGTCGCCCGCGTCCGGCTCCGCCTCGCCGTCGTCCTCCGCGGGTTCCCCGGCCACGTCCAAGAAGGTCGTCGCGGGGTCCACGGTCAACACCGAGAAGGGGCCCGTGCAGGTCGAGGTGACCTTCGAGGGCGACAGGATCACCGCCGTACGGACGCTTCAGCAACCCGACCATCCGCAGACGACGGCGGCCGTGCCGCAGTTGGTCGAGGAGACGCTCCGGGCGCAGAGCGCCGACATCGACACGGTGTCCGGCGCGACCGTCACCAGCGACGGCTACCGCGAGTCCCTCCAGGCCGCCCTCGACGCCAGGAGCGGCTGACATGCGGCGGGTCGAGCACGTGATGGGCTTCCCGGTCTCGCTCCGGATCGACGACGAGGGCGAGTTCGGCGAGGCGGCCGACGCGGTCTTCGCCTGGCTGCGGGAGACCGACACCCGGTTCAGCCCGTTCAGGGCCGACAGCGAGGTGTCCCGGCTGGACCGGGGCGAGCTGCCGGCCGACGCCGTCGGCGAGGACCTCGCCGAGGTCCTCGGCCTGTGCGAGCACTACCGGGCCGCGACCGGCGGCGCCTTCGACGCGCGCCTGCCCGGGCGCGGCCTCGACCCCTGCGCGGTGGTCAAGGGCTGGTCGGTGCAGCGGGCGGCGGAGCTGCTCACGGCGGCCGGGGCGCGCAGGTTCTGCCTCAACGCCGGCGGTGACGTGGTCGCGTCCGGCGGGCCCTGGCGGGTGGGCGTACGGCACCCCGAGCACGCCGACCGGCTGTGCACGGTCCTGGCGCTCACCGACGGGGCGGTCGCCACCTCCGCCCGCTACGAGCGCGGCGACCACATCCTCGACGGCCGCACCGGGCGCCCGGCGACCGCGCTGCTCAGCCCGACGGTGGTGGCACCGACCCTGACCGAGGCGGACGCGGTCGCGACGGCGGCCTTCGCGATGGGCGCCGAGGGCGTCGCCTGGGCCGCCGGCCTCGACGGCTGCGAGGTGTTCGCCGTGGACGCCGGCCGGCGCGTGCGGCGCACCCCGGGCCTGCCCGTCGCCGCGGAGCGGACGGCGGCCTGAGACGCGGGCGTGCCGGGCACGGAGAGCGGCGGCGGGCCGCCGGAGACCTGCCTCCGGCGGCCCGCCGCCGCCGTGCCGGACCGCTCAGCCGACGTCGGAGGCGTCCAGGCGGTACAGGCCGCCACTGCTCGTCGAGGACCCCGAGGCGGAGGACCCCGAGGTGGAGGAACTCGACTCGTACGCCGAGGACTTGACCTCCGTGCCGTGCTTCTTCACCCAGGTGGAGATCGCGGAGTTCGTGCCCTGCCCGCCGTCGCCGGCCATGACGTAGTGCAACGAGCCGGACTTCACCAGGCTCTTGAGCTTCGCGAGGGTCATGGCGTTGTCGGAGCCCGACCAGCCGCCCATCGAGATGACCGGCTCACCGGACTCCAGGATGACCGAGGACGCGGTCTGGTCGGTGGCCACCGCCAGCAGCCAGGTGGCGCCGTCCTGGTGCTTCTTCAGATACGTGATCATCGCGGAGGAGACCTGGGAGTCACCACCCATTCCGCCGCCGCCGCCCGTCGCGTCCCCCGCGTCCGACGAGGAGGAAGAGCCGCCGCCGGACGGGGGCGTCCCCGTCTTCCGCCCGGTGCCGGTGCCGGTGCCGCCGGAGGTGCCCGGTCCGCCCGCCGCCCCGCTCGGCCGCTCACCGCCGCCCATGCCACCGCCCATTCCGCCACCGGTGCTCGGACCGGCCGTCGGGTTGGTGCCGTCGGTGCTCGACGTGGCCGCCGACACCGCGTACGCGGCGGGCCCGGCCAGCAGGGCGACGACCGCCACCAGCGCGGCGAAGCCCGTCAGCCGCCGCCGCCCCGTGAACCGCCCGGCCAGCAGCCCCGGTACGGCGACCGCACCGGCCACGGCGACCACGGTCTCGGCGACCGTGTACAGCGTTCCCGAGCCGGCGACCCGCTGGAGCAGTACGACCGCCCACACCGTGCTCGCCGCGACCGCGACAGGCAGCGCCCACCCCCACCTGAGCGCCGAACCCTCCTGGAAGGCCCGGTACAGCATGACCCCGCCCGCGCCGGCCAGGGCCGCGATGCCGGGTGCCATGGCGGTGACGTAGTACGGGTGGAAGGTGCCCTCGGCGAGGGCGAAGGTCAGGTAGTGCAGGACGAACCAGCCGCCCCACAGCAGCAGCGCCGCCCGCCTGCCGTCGGTGCGCGGCGCCCGGCCGCGCAGCACCAGGCCGGCGACCAGGGCGATCACCGCGAACGGGATCAGCCAGGAGATCTGGCCGCCCATGATCTCGTTGAACATCCGGTACAGGCCCGACGAGCCGCCGAAGCTCGCCCCGTTGCCCTGCGAGCCCACCGGCGAACTCGCGCCGAAGATGCGGCCGAAGCCGTTGTAGCCGATGACCAGGTCCCACACCGTGTTGTCGGTCGAGCCGCCGATGTAGGGCCGGGAGGAGGCGGGGACGAGGTCGACGACCACCATCCACCAGGCGCTGGAGACGACCAGCGCGACCGTGCCGACGGCGAGGTGGCGAAGCCGCCGCCCCAGGCCGCCGGGGGCGGCCCACAGGTACACCAGGAAGAACGCGGGCAGGACGACGTACGCCTGCATCATCTTCGTGTTGAACGCGCAGCCGATCGCGACCGCCGACCACACCAGCGGCGTCAGCCGGCCGGTGCGCACGGCCTTCAGCAGCGCCGCCGCGCCCAGCAGCATCAGGAAGACGAGGACGGGGTCGGGGTTCGTGTCGCGGTTGATGGCGACCGTGATCGGGGTGAGCGTGAGCACGAGCGCGGCGATCGTGCCGGCGACGGCCCCGAAGTCCCGCTTCACCATGCGGTACAGCAGGGCGACCGAGCCCGTGCCCAGCGCGACCATCGGCAGCGCCAACTGCCAGGTGCCGTAACCGAGAACGCGTGCCGACAGGCCCATCACCCACAGGGCGAACGGCGGTTTGTCGACCGTGATGAAGCTGCCGGAGTCCAGGGCGCCGTAGAAGAACGCCTTCCAGCTCCTGGTGCCGCTGTACACGGCGGCGTCGTAGAAGGAGTTGCCGGTGATGGAGGTCAGGTTCCAGGCGTACAGGGCGGTGGCCAGGACGAGCACCGCCCACAGGACGGGGCGGGCCCAGCGCGGGTCCTCGGGGGCGCCGGTGAACAGGCGCCGGGAGCGGGCGGCGAGGCCGCCGCCCGCGGAGGACGCGGCGCGGTGCCGGGAGCCGTCCCGGGCGGGCGCGGGCGGCGGGGCGAGGGTCGTCATGACGCGTACTCCAGGTGCTCCGGACGGGAAGAGGGCTGCGCCCAGACGATGGGCGCCGCGTCTGGGCGGTCCCTGAGCCTTCACTGAGGGCCGGATGAGAATCAGCGGACTCACAGGCCGCCCACAGCCGCGACCGGCGTGGACCCCGCGCGACCGCCCGCCAAGTTCCCGCAACAAACCCCGCAACACGAGCGGTCTAGACTCTCCCGGCAACGGCGTGACCGTGGCCAAGAGCGGGCAGCTTCTGCCAGACCCGAAGGGTATTCGGCGTTTTGATACGGATAGATTCAGTCACCAAGCGGTACCCGGACGGCACGGTGGCGGTCGACCGGCTCTCCCTGGAGATACCGGACCGTTCGATCACCGTCCTCGTGGGGCCGTCGGGCTGCGGCAAGACGACGACCCTGCGGATGATCAACCGGATGGTCGAGCCGAGCGAGGGCACGATCCTCCTCGACGGCAAGGACATCCTCCAGCAGCCCGTCAACACGCTGCGCCGGTCCATGGGATACGTCATCCAGAACGCCGGCCTATTCCAGCACCGCACGATCGTCGACAACATCGCGACCGTGCCCCGCATGCTCGGCTGGGGCAAGGACAAGGCCCGTGCCCGCGCCGCGGAACTCATGGAGCGGGTCGGCCTCGACTCCGCGCTCGCCAGGCGCTACCCCTACCAGCTGTCCGGCGGACAGCAGCAGCGCGTCGGCGTGGCCCGCGCGCTCGCGGCGGACCCGCCGGTTCTGCTCATGGACGAGCCGTTCTCCGCCGTCGACCCCGTCGTCCGCAAGGGTCTCCAGGACGAACTCCTGCGGATCCAGGAAGAGTTGGGCAAGACGATCGTCTTCGTCACGCACGACATCGACGAGGCCGTCAAGATCGGCACGATGGTCGCCGTGATGCGCACCGGCGGCAAACTCGCCCAGTTCGCGCCGCCCTCGGAGCTGCTGTCGAACCCCGCGGACGCCTTCGTCGAGGACTTCCTCGGCGCGGACCGCGGCATCCGGCGGCTGTCCTTCTTCCCCTCCGCCGGCCTGGAGCTGCTGACCACCCCGGTCGTCGCGATCGACTCCACCGCCGAGCAGATCGCCGCGCGGGGCACGGCCGACGCCCCCTACCTGCTGGTCACCGGCCTCGACGGCAAGCCGCTCGGCTGGAGCGAGCCGCGCGACCTGACCGCCGGACGGATCGCGCCGGAGCGACTGCTGCCGTACGGCCGCCCGTTCGTGGCCGGCACGGACTCCCTGCGGGCCGCGCTCGACTGCGCCGTCCTCTCGCCCACCGGCTGGGCCGTCGCCGTGGACGGCGAGGGCCGGGTCGCCGGAGTCGTCTCCCAGCAGACCATCGCCGAGGCGATCCGCGGCGCCCACGCCGAGGGCCGCAGCGAGGCCAAGGTCCTGAAATGAACCGCTTCTTCGACATCCCCAGCGACCTCCAGCACAGCTGGTTCGGCCTGATCGGCCTGCATCTGCGCGAGGCGCTGCTGCCGGTGCTGGCCGGGCTGGTGCTGGCGCTGCCGCTCGCCCAGCTGTGCGTGCGGTTCCGCTGGCTGTACCCGCCCGTGCTGTGGGTGACGACCGTGCTCTACGCCATCCCCTCGCTCGCCTTCTTCGTGGTCCTCATCGACTACACCGGCCAGACCGAGCTCACCGTGATGATCCCGCTGGCCGTGTACAGCCTGGTGGTGCTCGTCCCGGCGATCGTGGACGGTGTCCGCTCGGTGCCGCAGGAGACGCTGGCCGCGGCCACCGCGATGGGCTTCGGCCCCGTACGCCGGTACGTCCAGGTGCAGTTGCCGATCGCCGTGCCCGCGATCGTCGCCGGCCTGCGGGTGGCGACCGTGTCCAGCATCAGCCTCGTCAGCGTCGGCATGCTGATCGGCAACCAGGGCGCGCTCGGCAACCTGCTCAACGACGCGCAGATCTACCACCGGCCCGAACTCGCCTGGAACTCCGTCATCACGACGGCGGCCCTGGCGATGCTCGCGGACGCGGTGCTGGTCCTCGTCCGTGTCGTGCTGACCCCCTGGATGCCGAGCGGCGTCCGCCGCCCGAAGGCCAAGGACGCCCAGGCCCGGCCCGAACCGGCCGTGCCCGCCCTGGAGGACGCCGTCCGGTGAACGTACTCAACTTCGTCCACGCCTTCTTCAGCGACAGCGCCCACTGGCACGGCTACGACGGCATCCCCACGCGGGTGTGGGAGCACGTCCAGTACACCCTGGAGGCCCTGGCCATCGCCACCGCGATCGGGCTGCCGATCGGCCTGGTCACCGGCCACTACGGGCGCGGCGGCAACACCCTCGCGCTGATCTCCACCGCCGGGCGGGCGCTGCCCAGCTTCGGTCTGCTGGTGCTGATGTTCATCTGGCTCGGGTTCGGCATGACGCCGGTGATGATCCCGCTGGTCGTCCTCGCCGTCCCGCCGATCCTGGTGACGACCTACGAGGCGATGCGCTCCGTCGACCCGTCCCCGGTGGACGCGGCCCGCGGCATGGGCATGCACGAGGCGAAGGTCCTCTTCCAGGTCGAACTGCCGGTCGCGCTGCCGCTGATCCTGAGCGGGGTGCGGTCCGCCGCCATCCAGATCGTGTCGACGGCCACCATCGCCGCGTACGTCAGTCTCGGCGGGCTCGGCCGCTACATCGTCGACGGTCTCTACCAGCACAACTACGAGAAGGTCGTGGGCGGCGCGACGCTGGTCGCCGTGATGGCGCTGGCCACGCTCGGGCTCTTCTGGGCCGTTGCGCGGGTCGCGGTGTCGCCGGGGGTGCGGCGGAGCGGGTAGGCGGGCGGGCGTCCGCGGGGCTGTCGTGGTGGGTTGCGCAGTTCCCCGCGCCCCTGTGGGCCTGTCGTCGTGTGCCGCGCCGTCGTGGCTGGTCGCGCAGTTCCCCGCGCCCCTTCAAGCCGTGAGTCGTGTGCCGCGCCGTCGTGGCCGGGTGCGCAGTTCCCCGCGCCCCTTCAGGGCGTCGGGGGTCGCTGCGTGTTGTCTGCGGCTCCGTCGTGGCTTGTCGCGCAGTTCCCCGCGTCCCTTTGCGGCCTGGCTTGTCGCGCGGTTCCCCGCGTCCCTTTCGGGCCGGGGTCGGTCGGGTCAGGCGCCTGTGCGGGCCAGGGCCTGTTCCAGGACGACGAGGAGGGCGTCGCGTACCGACCCGCGCTCGCGGGCGTCGAAGACGACGAGGGGGACGCGGTCGGCGACGTCGAGGGCCCAGCGGACCTCGTCCAGGTCGTGCTCGACATGGCCGTCGAAGGCGTTGACGGCCACGGCGAACGGGATCTGCTTGTGCTCGAAGTAGTCCACGGCCGCGTAGCAGTCGTCCAGCCGCCGCGTGTCGACGATGACGAGGCCGCCCACCGCGCCCTCGACGATGTCGTCCCACATGAACCCGAACCGCTCCTGGCCCGGCGTGCCGAACAGGTACAGCTTCAGGGTCGGGTCGATGGTGATGCAGCCGAAGTCCATCGCGACCGTCGTCGTCGTCTTCGTCGGCGTGTGGCTGAGGTCGTCGACGCCCGCCGCGACCTCGGTGATGGCCGCCTCGGTGGTCAGCGGCTCGATCTCGGAGATCGAGCCGACGGCGGTGGTCTTGCCCACGCCGAAGCCGCCCGCGATCACCATCTTGACCGGCAGCGGCGGTCGTACGGCGGAGACGGGCGCGGCCGCGGTGGGGAGGAGGGCCGGTTCAATCGGTGTCACGGAGTACCCCCCGGGAGTCTGGGATGGCGCGGAGGCCATCGATGACCCTGCGCAGGACGGACGCGTCATGGGTGACGCCGGAGTCGGGCACGTGCACCGTCAGCTGTCCCGCCGCGCGCAGGTCCTCGGCGAGGACCCGCACGACGTTCAGGTGCAGCCGCAGCCGGGCCGCGAGTTCCGCGATGGACTGCGGCTGCCGGCAGGCGGCCACGATGTCGTGCTGTTCGAAGGAGAGCCGGTCGAGCACGAGGAGCCCCTCGGCGGTGGCCACCACCTGGGTCTCCACGGGCACCGGCCGGCCCGCCGCGCTGGGCGCCACCCGGCCGGCGGTGACCAGGAACGGCCGTACGGCGGAAGCGGGGCCCACCGGGTCGGGGCCCGGTGGTGGGGAGCCGTCCGCCATGAGTTGTCTTCCTCCTCGACCCTGCCGCGCGCTCAGCGCGCGGACGTGGCGCCGACGCTGTTCTTCAGCTGGAGCACGAGCTGAGGGTTGAGCGCGCTGCCGGCCCGGTTGGCGAACAGCGTCATCTCGTAGGCGATGTTGCCCAGTTTGGCCTCCTTGTCGGTGACCACGCCGAGCACGGCGCCGCTGCCGATCGCGGAGACCAGCACATGGCCGCCCTCCAGATCGATGATGACCTTGTTGAGGCCGCCCAGGCCGTAGTTGCCGGAGGCTCCGGCGGCCAGGCTGGTGATACCGGAGACGATCGCTGCCAGACGCTCGGAATCGGCGTGCTCGCGCAACTCCGAGACGGCGATGAGCAGTCCGTCGGAGGACACCGCGATGGCGTCCACGACGCCTGCGGTCTCGGTGGCGAAACGATTCAACAGCCAGGTGAAGTCGGCTGCCGCGGCCTGGAGTTCGGCCGGCGTGGTGCCTCCCTCGGGAGTGTCACCTGTCGACGTACTCACTGCTCCGCTCCTTCCGGGAGGTGGTTCTGGTCGTGCGCTTCGGGGATGGTGCGGGGGGCGGGTGCGGCGGCGCCGGCGCCGAGCGGCGGGACGGCGTTCGTGCCGGTGTCGCGGTGCGCGCGCTCGACGGCCGCCTCGAACTCGTCGAGCGAGGCGCGGACGGCGTCCGCGTCGGCGGGCCGCGGCGCCTGACGGGCCACCTGCTGGGCGGGCGCGTCGGCGGCCGTCCGGAGGGTGGCGCCACGGACGCGCCGGCGCAGCGGCCGGGACGAGCCGGGTGCCTCGCCGCCGTCACCGGGTGCCCCGGCGTCCACTGTCGCGGACGCCGTGACGGCGGCGGTGGTGGGCGGCTCGGCGGCGCGGGCCTGCGGGATGAACGGGGCCTCCTCGCGGCGCGGGACGCGGCGGGGGAGCGGCCGGACGTCGTCCCCGTCCGCGGCGGGCGTGCTCGCCGGCAGGGCGGGCGCGGGTCCCCCCTCGGTGTGGTGGACGGGCGCGGGGTCGTCGTCGGCGGTGGCCCAGGACGGGACACGTCCGCCGGTGGGGACCGGCCGGGCGGGTGGGGAGACCTCCGCCGGGTCGGGCTGTACGGCCCTGCGGCTGTCCGGCGCGGCGGACACGCCCACCGGGCTCATCGTCAGCAGCAGGGAGGACGGGATGGTCACCTCGGCCGTCACACCGCCGCCCGGGGTGCGGGAGAGGACGACCTCGACCTCCCAGCGGCGCGCCAGGGTGCCCACCACGAACAGACCGAGCACCTTCGTCGGCACCAGGTCGAGGCGCTCGCGGCGCACCAGCCGGGCGTTCTCCTCGGTCAGCCGCTCGGCGCTCATGCCCAGGCCGTGGTCGGAGACCAGGATCAGCGCGCCCTCGGCACTGTCCTTGACGGTGACCTCGACGGGGCTGCCGGCCGGGGAGAACGACACGGCGTTCTCCAGGAGTTCGGCCACCATCAGGGTGAGGTCGCCGATGATGTCGGGCTCCACCATGACCTCGGTGGCGGCGTGCAGCCGAACCCGCTGGAAGCCCTCGATCTGGCCGAGCGCCGCCCGGACCACGTTGGCGAGTTCGGTGGGACCGGAGTCGAGCACCGTCTCGTGGATGCCGGCCAGCAGCATCAGACTGTCGGCGTTGCGGCGCAGCCGGACGGCGATGTGGTCGATGGAGTAGAGGCGTTCCAGCAGCGCCGGGTCCGTCTCCCCGCGCTCGACCGCGTCGATCAGCGCCAGCTGCCGGGTAGTGAGGTTGCTGACCCGGCGGCCCACGTTGCCGAACATCTCGGCCACGTTGCGGCGGCTGAGCACCTGGCGTTCCAGCAGGGCGGCCGCGGTGGTCTGCACGTGGTTGAAGGCCGTGGCCAGGTCGCCGATCTCGTCCTCGGCGGTGACCGGGACCTCGCGCAGCCTGGGCGGCCCCTCGTCCTCGCCGTCCTCCTCGGCCACCCTCGCCAGCTCGCGTCCGGCGACCTCGGCGACCTGCCGGGCGGCGCCGGTGAGCGCCTGCACGGGGCGTACCACCGAGCGGCGCACCAGCACGGAGAAGGCGATCCAGACGGCGAAGCCGAACAGGGAGACCGCCAGCAGCAGCCCCGCGCGCCAGGAGGCGTCCTCGGAGGCGTCGTCGGCCCGGTCGGCGATCGCGCCGATCAGCGACGTGGTGATCGTCAGCCGGGTGTCGGACTGCTTCTGGTAGGTGGGGTAGGCGTCCAGGGCCTCGGTGAACGCCCGCCGGACCTGCTCGGGCGAGGTGGCCTGCAGTCCGCTGGGGTCGAGCTGGAGCTCCGCGTAGTGCTGGGCGATGGCCGCCTGCGCGAGGTTGTGCTCGATGCCGCCGAGCCGGTCCGTCTGGGCCTCGGTGGCGAACCGGCCGAACCGGGTGGCCTGGTGGGTGTACAGCTCGTACGACGCGACCGCGTTGTTGTATTCGATCAGCGCGTTGGTGTCGCCGGTGCGCGCCGAGAACACGCTGGTCTCGAAGGAGCTGTGGGCCGCGTCGGCGCGCAGCAGGGAGTCCAGCAGGTTGCCGGTGAAGGTGGCCGCGAGGGAGGAGTTGCGGTCGAGCCCCAGACCGTCGATCAGCCCCTCGGAGGCGTTGGTGTAGGCCGGGTCGATGTTGTCGGCGGGCAGATAGCCCTGTTCGATCGTGTCCCGCAGGCTGTCCAGGCCGCTGACTTCCTTCAGGGCCTGCGCCTCGGTGGCCGGCAGCCGTCCGCCGAAGGTCTCGCGCACCTTGAGCACCTGCGCGTCGGTGGACAGTTGCGCGGCGCGGTAGGCGGCCTGCGAGGGGGTGCCGCCGTCCTGGGTGGCCTCGTACCGCACGGACAGCAGGATGGCCTGCTGGTGCTCGGCCTCCACCCGGTCGACGAGTTCCGCGACCTGGGCGCTGTCGCGGACGAGCCGGGCCGCGTCGTCCGCGGTGGCCGACTGGCCGACCTGGTCCGCGATGAGATAGCCGAGCAGCGCGGCGACCACGGCCAGCGGAATGCCGACCAATAGGTTGAGCTTGCGGCGGAAGGGCCATCGGTCGGCGAAGCCGCGCAGACCGCCCCGGCGTGGCGTGGGGGCCGACTGGGCGGACGCGTCCACTCCGTTCGTGGACACCGGGCCTCCTTCATGAGGTGCCGCACGGCGCTCGAACGGGCCACCGTGACTGGTTCTGATCGAAGTTCGCATCAAGTCCGCAATGGTGCGCAATGGCACCCGAGCGGCCCCCGCACACCGCTGTGACCGACGCCAACTGCGGTGAGACTACCGCTTCTTCGAACGATCAAGCGCGTCGCCCTACGTCAAGAATCCGTTACAAGGCGCTTGCACGGCGTGTCGGCTTGTCCGCACTTCCTTCACATGTGATCACACATTGAAGCCAATTGGTGACCAGGCTGCTCTTGACTGCCCGGGAACCGGCTGGATTGGATCAGTGCAAGAGCTTGTCAACCCCCCCTCGAGCCCGGAACGGGAATCGTGACTTCCAACAGCCCTCGCAGCAGGTACATCAGGCAACATCCCGGCGCGGCCGCCTTCGCGCTCGCCGCCACGGCGGCCCTGCTGGCGGGATGTTCCTCCTCCGACGGCAACTCCGACGACCCCCTCGCGAACGACAAGGCGAGCGGTGACACCGTCGTCGTCGGCTCCAACAACTTCGCCGAGAGCACCCTCATCGCCGACATCTACGGCGAGGCCCTGAAGGCCAAGGGTGTCAAGGTCACCTACAAGCCGAACATCGGCAGCCGCGAGACGACCTACGGTCTGCTCAAGAACGGCTCCATCACCGTGCTGCCCGAGTACAACGGCGCGCTGCTGGCCTACCTCGACGCCAAGGCCACCCCGAAGACGGTCGCCGCCACGACGGCCGCCATCGAGGCCAAGCTCGACTCCAAGCTCACCCTGCTGGAGCCGGCGTCCGCGCAGGACAAGGACTCCGTCACCGTCAACGCGGCCACCGCGAAGAAGTACAACCTGACGGCCCAGTCCAGCATCGCGGACCTCAAGAACATCGCGAAGGACCTGTCCATCGGCGCCTCGCCGGAGTTCCAGACCCGGCAGCAGGGTCTGGTGGGCCTCAAGGACGTATACGGCCTGGAGTTCAAGTCCTTCAAGGCGCTGGACGCGGGCGGCGCGCTGACCCAGACGGCGCTGAAGAAGAACACCGTGCAGGCCGCGGACCTCTTCACCACCGACCCGACCATCGTCAAGGAGAAGCACGTCGTCCTCCAGGACCCGGAGAACCTCTTCGGATTCGAGAACGTGCAGCCGCTGGTCTACAAGAGCGGTCTCTCCCAGGACGGCGTGACCGCCCTCAACGCGGTCTCCGCCAAGCTCGACACGAAGGCCCTGCTGGACCTGGACTCCCAGGTGCAGATCGACAACAAGGACCCGCTCGACGTCGCCAAGGCCTGGCTGAAGTCGGTCGGCCTCGGCTGACGTCCACCGACCTCGGTGGAGACGGACGCCGACGGATCGACGCGGGTGCCCCCACGCACCGGGGGCACCCGCGTCGTCCTGGACGGCACGACTCTTGGGATCGGCGCCCTCGTGGCGCTCGCCGACGGCGCCGCCGAGCCCGAGGTGGCCCCGGAGGCACGTGAACGGGCGCAGCGTTCCTGGCGCACCGCCCAGCGGCTCGCCGCAGCCGGCCGCCTGTACGGGCGCGGTACCGGCGTCGGCGCCCACCGCTCGGTGGCGGTCGACACCCAGGACGAGGCCGGACACGGCCTCAGGATCCTGCGCAGTCACGCGGGTGGTGCGGGCGCCCTGCTCCCGGCCCGCCAGGCACGGGCCATGCTCGCCGTGCGTGCCAACCAGTTGCTGGCCGGTGGATCCGGCGTCCGGCCCGCCTTCGTCGACGCCCTCGCCGACGCCCTGCGCCTCGGTGTGCACCCCGCCGTCAACGAGTACGGCGCGGTCGGCACCGGCGACCTGACGGCCCTGGCCCAGACCGGCCTGACCCTCATCGGGGAACGCCCGTGGCTCGGCGACCCCGCGAGCGGCCTGCCCGCCCCCGTCGCCCTGGAGCCCGGCGACGCGCTCGCCCTGCTCAGCAGCAACGCCCTCGCCCTCGGCCAGGCCGCGCTCGCCGGCCACGCCCTCGACACCCTGCTGCGGGCCTCGCACGCCGTCACCGCCCTGTCCCTGACCGCCGTCTCCGGCTCCCTGGAGGCGTACGCGGCGCCCGTCCACGCCCTGCGCCCCTACCCGGGCGCGGCCCGCGCGGCGGCGGAGGTCCGGCGGCTGCTGGGCGCGTCCGACCCGGGCCCGCTGGCCGGGCCCGTCCCGGAGCCCGGCCGCCGGCTCCAGGACCCGTACGGCTTCCGCGCCTTCCCGCAGGTCCACGGCTGCGCCCTGGACGCCGCCGAGGGGCTGCGCCGGATCGTCGAGGTCGAGATCAACTGCCCCTCGGAGAACCCGCTCATGGCCCCCGACGGCAGCGCGGCCTTCCATCACGGCGGCTTCTTCGCCGCCCCCCTCGGCCTCGCCCTGGACGGTCTGGACCTCGCCGTGCTCCAGAGCGCCCAGTTGTCCGCCGCCCGCCTGACCGCGCTCGGCCGGTCCGACCTCACGGGCCTGCCCGCGTTCCTCGCCGTGGGCCCCGCGAGCAGTTCGGGCGCGATGATCCTGGAGTACACCGCCGCCTCCGCGCTCGCCGAGCTGCGTTCCTGCGCCCAGCCCGCGTCCGCCGGCCACACCGTCCTGTCGCACGGTCTGGAGGAGGCCGCCAGCTTCGCCTCGCAGGCCGCCCGGCAGGCGCTGCGCGCGGTGGACGCCTACGGCACCGTCCTGGCCTGCGAACTCGTCACCGCCGTACGGGCGTTGCGCATGGTGCCGACACCGCCGAGGACGCCGTCGTTCACGACGGCGGCCGCGGCCCTGCCGGCCGGTACCGAGGACCGCCCGCTGACGGCGGACGTCCAGACGGCGGCCGAACTGCTGCCGGTGCTGGCGCAGTTGTAGCCGGCCTGCTCCCAGCGAGAGGCCCTAGCTAGTACCCGATCTGGAAGGTCGCGTCCTGCTGTTCGGTGGCGGTGGAGACGGGGTCGATGCGCAGGGCGTAGTTCAGGTGCCGGATGTAGCGGGTCGGGAAGTTGTACGAGCGGAACGACGACCAGGAGGCGTCGGCCAGCCCGGCGGTCCGGTAGAACGTGGCGTCCCCGGCGAAGGCGGACGTGCCGTCGTTCTCGTCCAGCCGCAGGTTGTAGCTGTAGTGCCGCAGGTGGCGGGTCGGGTAGTTGACCGACTGGAAGGACACGCCGGCGGAGTCCGCGAGGCCCGGCACGAGTTTCCACTGCGAGTCGGTGTAGGGGTCGAAGGGGTACTCGTCGATGCGTCCGGCGAAGTCCGCGTGGCGGATGTAACGGGCCGGGTGGTTGTAGGACTTGAGCCGGTTCCAGGCCGGGGCGCCCCACTTGGCGACCAGGGCGGTGTACTCGGCCGAGGTGATCGGCTGGATCGTGCAGTGCTTGGAGTTCAGCGGCTGGGTGTAGAGGCGCTGGTCGAGCGCGGTCCAGGTGCCGGACGCCAGGTCGCCGCTCTGCCAGGCGTAGAAGACACCGTTGGGCGTGTAGGTGTCGCCCCACAGGTACCAGGTGCCCGCCGCCGCGGACTTGACCAGCGTCGGTGCCTCGGTGCCGCCGTGCGCGGCGGGTGTGCTGAAGACGGTGAAGCTGCCCGGGGTCAGCGAGCTGGACCGGGCGCCCACCAGGGTCTGGTCCTTCTTGAAGTACAGGTAGTTGACGCCGTTCACTCCGACGGCCAGGTCGCCGTCGATGACGTCGTAGCCCGGGTCGAAGAACACCTGCGGACTCACCGCCGTACGGAAGTCGGTGGTGTAGCTGACCATGATCACGTTGTGCCCGCTGCTGTTCACCGACGAGTAGAGAATGCCGTACTGGCCGCGCGAGGCGTCCCAGAACGCCTCCGGGGCCCAGCTGTGGGTGCCGGTCATGTCGTGCAGTTTCAGCAGGCGGTAGCCGGTGAAGGTACGCAGGTCGGCGGAGTCCCACACGTGGACGTAGACGCTGTCGTACGTCCAGTCGGTGCCGTTGAGGTCGGTCGCCAGTACCACGAAGGTGCCGTCCTGTCTGCGCAGGATGAACGGGTCCCGCAGCCCCTTGGCGCCGAGCGTGGGGGTCACCACCGGGTTGTTCTGGTTCAGCGGTGTCCACCGCAGACCGTCGGCGCTGACGGCCAGGTGCAGGCCGTAGTCGGCGCCCAGTCCGTTCGGGGATTCGGTGAAGTAGCCCATGACGTAAGCCGAGTCGGCCGCCTGAGCGGGGGTGGCGCCGAGACCCAGCGCGCCCGTCAGGGCCAGCGGCGCGGTCGCGGTCATACCGAGGAACAGACGGCGCGAGGGCTGCGGGCCGGGCTGCGGTGTTGCGCTCATGTGCTCTCCAACGGGTGCGGGTGACACGCTTCTTGAGGGATGCGGCGGGCGGGGATCGCCGATGATGTCGATATGTCGAACAGGGTTCGACAAGTCGGTCAGAAGCTAGGGAGGAGTCGCACAGGGGTCAATCGCACGGGCGGCCTTGGCCGGAATCCACCGTTCACTGAGGTGCTTACCGTGCGTTCCCTGTGTGGATCAGCCGGGCCGGCGGGTGAGGTCGTCGCCCGAGCCCGCCCGGCCCGCGGCCACGATCAACTGGTCGACCAGCGCGATCAGTACGTCACGGCAGGACCCGCGTTCCCGCGCGTCGCACAGCAGCACCTGCACGTGCTCCGGCAGCGCCAGCGCGTCCCGGATCTGCTCGGGCGGGTAGGGGTGGCGTCCGAAGAAGCCGTTCACCGCGACGACGAAGGGGATGCCCCGGCGTTCGAAGAAGTCGACCGCGGCGAAGCTGGTCTCCGGCCGCCGGACGTCGATGAGGACCACCGCCCCCAGCGCCCCGATCGCCAGGTCGTTCCACATGAACCAGAACCGCTGCTGTCCGGGCGTACCGAACACGTACAGCACCAGGTCGTCGGCGATGGTGATCCGGCCGAAGTCCAGGGCCACGGTGGTGGAGCGCTTCCCCTCAATGCCGTCGAGGTCGTCGACGCCCAGGCTCGCGACGGTCAGCGACTCCTCGGTGCGCAGCGGGGCGATCTCGCTGACCGACCCGACCATCGTGGTCTTGCCGACACCGAAGCCCCCGGCGATCAGGATCTTGACCGTGGCGGGTGCCGTGACCGCCTCGGCGGTGGGGTCAGAGCCGGTCAAGGCCGTCCCTCACTTTCTGCAGCAGGTTCAGGTCCCGTTCGGGGTCGCGGTGCACCGGATGCGGCGGGGTCACCGTGATCCGGCCCGCCTCCAGCAGATCGCACAGCATGATCACGACCACGCTCACCGGCAGGTCGAGGTGGGCGGCCAGCTCCGCGACGGCCACCGGCCGCGCGCACTGCCGGAGGATGCGCGCGTGCTCGGGCTGCGCCCGCACGGCCCACTGCGGCGGCGGATCCACCGCGGTCACCGTCGCGATGAGCGTGAAGTCGGCGCGGCTGGGCCGGGTCCGGCCACCGGTCAGGGTGAACGGCCGTACCAGCCGGCCCGACGGGTCGCCTCCGCTCACCTCACGCGCCGGAACCGGCCGCGGGGCCGATGCCCGCCCGCGGCGCCGCGGCGAGGTGCTCGCCGATCTTCTTCACCAGCATGTTCATCTGGTACGCCACCACACCGACGTCCGCGCCCGGCCCGGTCAGCACCACCAGGTGCGAGCCGGCCCCGGCCGAGGTCAGGATCAGGTAGCTGTTCGCCATCTCGATGAGCGCCTGCCGCACCGGACCACCGCGGAAGTCCATGCTGACGCCCTTGCTGAGGCTCATCAGCCCGGACGCGGTCGCCGCCAGCCGCTCGGCGTCGTCGCGCAGGAACCCCGTCGACTTGCTGACGACCAGCCCGTCCTCGGAGAGCACGACGGCCTGGTTCACGTCGGCGACCCGCTCGACGAGGCCGGTGAGCAACTGGTCGAGCTGGGTGTGCGTGGCGGGGGCGGGAGGTGTCATGGCGGTGTCCTTCACGAGCGGTCGGCGGGCGGGGTCGAGGGGACTGCGGTGGGGGCGGAGTCGGCGGGGACCACCGCGCCGTCGTCCGGCGGCGCGGTGGTTTCCTCCAGGTCGTAGCGCTCCGGGGCGTCGTCGTCACGCGCCCGCAGCGTGCCGCGCTGGAACCCGGCGAGCGAGGAGGCGGCGCGTTCCGCGGTGAAGTCCTCCAGGGTGTCGTCCTGTTCGGGCGGCGCGGCCTCCTCGCGCAGCTCGGCGGCCAGGCTGGTCTGCGGCACCCGGCGGGGGAGCGGAGCGGGGCCTTCGTCCCCGGCGGCGGGCGCGGGGGCCGCGGTGTCGGAGGTCCGCGCGGGCACGGCCGGCCGGGCCTCCGGCGCGGGTTCGGCCTCGGGGGCCGGTCCTCCGGGCACCTCGCGCACCACGATGTCGTGCGGGAGCAGCACGATCGCGGTGGTCCCGCCGTACGGCGACGGGCGCAGCGTGACGTCGATGCCGTGCCGGGTCGCGAGCCGGGCGATCACGAACATGCCGAGCCGCAGGTCGTCGGCCAGCGCCACCACGTCGAACTGCGGCGGCTGGGCCAGCTGCGCGTTGAGCGACGCGTAGTCCTCCTCGGACATCCCGAGGCCCCGGTCCTCGACCTCGACGGCCAGACCCCTGGCGACCGCCGCGGCCCGCACTCCGACCGGGCTGGGCGCCGGGGAGTACACGGTCGCGTTGTCGATGAGCTCGGCCAGCAGATGGATCACGTCCGCCACCGCCGGCGGGGCGAGATACAGGTCCTCGCCCGTCTGCACCTCCACCCGCCGGTACTCGGCGACCTCCCCGACCGCGCTGCGCAGGATGTCGATCAGCGCGACCGGCTGGGTCCAGCTGCGGCGCGGCTGCTCACCGCTGATGATGACGAGGTTCTCCTCGTAGCGGCGCAACTGGCTTGCCGTGGAGTCCAGTTCGTACAGCCCCTTGAGGACGTCGGGGTCCTGGTGCTCGCGTTCCAGCGCGTCGAGCTTGGTGAGCTGGAGGTTGACCAGGTTCTGGCTCTGCCGGGCGATGCCCAGGATCACCTTCTGGAACCCGCGCCGGGTGTCGGCGAGTTCCACCGCGGTGTGCACCGCCGTGCGCTGCGCGGTGTTGAACGCCTGGGCCACCTGGCCCAGTTCGTCCCGGCCGTAGTCCAGCGGCGGGGTGGCCTCCTCCACGTCGACCGTCTCCCCCCGGTCCAGGCGGGCCACCACGTCGGGCAGCCGCTCCTGGGCGAGGCCGAGGGTCGCCATCCGCAGCCCGTGCAGCCGCCGGGACAGGGACCGGGTGATCCGCCAGGACATGCCCACGCACAGCAGCAGGGCGGCCAGTCCGCCGGCGCTCAGGGAACCGGCCGTCACCAGCAGGCTGTGGGCCCGGTCCGAGCTGTCCGTCAGCAGTCGCGAGGTCTGGTCCTGGATCAGCCGCGTGTACTGGGCGGACACCGTCGCCAGCGCGGCGTTCCACCGCTGCCGCAGGTCCGGCAGGATCACCGCCTTCGTGTCGCCGGCCGCCCGGGCCGCCAGCACCTGGTCCTCCACTTCCTGGATCGTCTGCCACTGCGGGCTCTGCAGGATGCGCTCGGTCTGCGTCTTCGCGCCGCCGCGCAACTGCGGCAGGATCTGGTCCTGCACCAACCAGCGCCGCGTGTCGACCAGTTGCGTGAACCGCGTCCAGGACTTCTCGTCAAGCCGGCCCGTCGGCCAGGCCAGGGTGAGCTGCGCGTCCTCCTGCGAGACCAGCTCCGCCGCGTGCTCCAGGGCGACCAGCGGGCCGGCCTGCGAGGTGAGGTCGCCGTCGTCGACCTGCGACAGCCCCTGGAAGGCGTGGATCTGGTCGTCGATGATCGACGTGTACTGGTCCAGTGCCTGCTGGGCGGTGATGTCGGTGGGGGAGTCCACCTGGCCCCGGTAGTACTCCAGGCTGCCCACCGACCCGAGGACCGAGTACAGCCGGTCGGCGACGCGGCCGGGGGCCCGCTGGATCGCGTCGGAGCGGCGCACCACCTTGGCGACCGCCGCGTCGGTCCTCGTCCGCTGGGCGTCCAGCGCGGCCCGGGAGCCGCGCGGCGAGGAGGCCAGCCACGCGGCCGACAGGCTGCGTTCCCGCTGCAGCGCGAGCGTCGCGTCGGTGCCCATGGCCCCGGTCGCCCGGCTCAGGTCCGTCTGCTCGCGCAGCCGCAGTCCCTCCGCGAACATCTGTGTCGTCGTCACACCCCACATGGCGGCGAGGGTGACGCTGGGGACGAGGGCGAGGAGGATCAGGGAGAGACGTATGGAGCCGAGACGGCGGCGGGCGCCTGTCCGTGGAGACATCGTCGTCCTAGTGCGGGGAGCGGCGGGCGGGGGAGGCCCGGCGGGGGAGCGGGGCGTGGCGGACGGGCGCTGGGTGACTGCCCGTCGGTACGGCGGTACGGCGCGAGGGGTGCGCAGGATGTTATCCGTACAAGTGGCCGTACGTGCGACGAGTGACCGAATCGTTGGCGAGGCCGCCGCGGCCGGTCAGCGCGTCCCGGCGGCCGCGAACCGGGCCACCGCGGCGACGTTGGTCCTGGTCACGAACGCGGGACCGGTGAGTACCGGGGCCACACCGCCGCCGCTGATGTTGCCGTTGGTCCGGTACAGCCACAGCGAGTCCACGGCGAGATACCCCTGGAGGTACGGCTGCTGGTCCACCGCGAACTGCACGGTGCCGTTCCGCACGGCCTTCACCAGGTCCTTGTTGAGGTCGAAGGTGGCGACCTGGGCCCTGCTGCCCGCCTCCTTCACCGACGCGACGGCGCCGAGCGCGAACTGGGCGCCCATCGTGACCACTTCGTCGATGCTCGTGTCCTGCCGCAGTTTCGCCGTGAGGGCGGTGTTCACCGCGTCGGTGTCGGTGCCCTCCACGTACAGCATCTCGGTCTGGCCGCCGAACGCCTTCTTCACCCCGGCGCAGCGCGCCTCCAGGGCGACGTTGCCCCGCTCGTGGATGACGCACAGGGCGTGCCGTGCCTTGAGGTCGTCCAGCTTGTCGCCGACGGCCCGGCCCGCGACGCTCTCGTCCTGGCCGAAGTACTCGAGGAGTCCCGCGGACTGCCAGGCGTCGATACCGGAGTTGAGGCCGACCACCGGGATGCCCGCCGCCTTCGCCCCGGCGACCGCGCCGCGCATCGCCTCCGGCTTGGCCAGGGTCACCGCGATGCCGTCGACCTTGTCACGGACCGCGTCCCGCACCAGTTCGGCCTGCCCGGCCGGGTCGGAGTCGTTGGCGTAGGTCAGGTCGACGCCGTCCTTGGCGGCCGCCGCCTCGGCGCCCTTGCGCACCAGGTCCCAGAAGGCGTCGCCGCGCCCGCCGTGCGTGACCAGGGCGACCTTCATCCGGGTGGTGCCCGCCTTGCCCGCCGCGCCGGCGTCGGAACCGGAGGAACCGACCGACAGGGAGCAGCCGGTCACCAGCAGGCAGGCGACCGCGAGGGCGGCGAGGCGCGCGAGGCCGGGGGATGCGTGAGGTGGGGGAGGAGTGTTCATGAGGGTGCGGCACCTCGCTGTGCGGCCGAGCCGGGAGGAACGGGGAGGGCACGGCCGAACCCTGGGAGCATGTGGGCCGACCGGTTGACTCTCGATGGCTGGGAGCCAATCGTGTGTGACCGCTGGTAGTCAAGTGAGCGGCCACCTGGAGTGAGTCGTCGCTGCCGCATTGTGATGATCTACGGGGGAGGGAGAAGGGCTGGCCTACGCGCTGCTCGCCGGGTTGGGAGCGCCACCTGAGCGCGCCCCGGGGTCCTCCCCGGCCCCGATCCCGACGGCGTACGGGCGCGCCGCCCTGCGTACGGCCGCCCGCCTTCCGCGCCGCCTCGGGTACGTCGATGACCAGGGCCCCGTTGCGCACGGTCCACGTCAGTGGCCGGTCGTGGCCGAGCATGGTGACCT